>JALOTR010000635.1 GCA_025457805.1 Akkermansiaceae bacterium
CGGTGAAGATGGTGATGATGCCGATGACGAAGGGAGCAAAGATCATCAAACCGATCAGCATTCCGCTGGGTTTGACCTCATACGCGAGCACAGCCAGGCGCAGGCGGGAACGGCCCAGCGCAAGGCCCATCAATGTATAACAAATGAGGGCGGAAAAGGCCGTGATATGATAGATCACTCCACATCCCCCGGTTCTTGCGGCGCTTACCACAAGCGGCGCACCACAGCCCCCTGCGAGGGAGGCAAGAAACAGCAGCATGATTGCAATCCTCGCCCCGATGTTGGGAAATGACGAGGCCCCGATGGCGCCGGCTCCGATCATGGCCGAGCCTGCAAGGACCGTGCCCGCACAAGCGGCTTCATGCCACCATTCGATCCCACCGACGAGGTAACGCACGACGACATAAGGGAGCAGGGAGATGAAGGTGATCACCGAAAGGCCCCACAAGGTGGCGAATTTCCCGAGCACGACCTTCCAACGGTTGAGCTGCGTGAGGAGCAGGAGTTCGTGGTTTCCTTCCTCCAATTCCTGCCCCATCAAAGCCAAGCCGCCCAAGGGCATCAGAACCATGCAAACAATGCCCACCACCATCCAGAAGGGCCCTGAGGAGGCGAGCAATTCGGGGTTGAGCACTCCGGCGTACTCCGACGCACCGACCGCGTGGCCGGTTTTGAATTCGGCAATCATCGCGATCAATGCGAGCACCTGAATGCCGATGAATGGAGTGACGAAACTGCCCCGGCGCAGGCTTTGCCGGAGTTCCTTCGCCGTCATCGGATCAAAGCCTTCCGGCAGATCGTTTTTCCAAATTGTTTCCAAGCAGGGCAAATCATTCATTTTCCGGCCGCTGCTGCAAGCCGCGGGAATCGCAATCGTTGCGGGCCTTCCAGCCAGCGCCAGCACAGCCACGCCGCCAACCAGGACGCCAAGGCAAACACCGCCAATCTCACAATCAGCAGCGGCCCGTCAAAAACCGGATACTTCCACAAGTGCGGCAGCACCCAGCCGAGCAGCAGCGGCACCGGAGTATGAAACAAGTACAACCCATAACTCAGCTTGCCGATGTGCTGCACCACCGGGTGATCCAACACCACCCTTCGCCTACCCCGAAATCCTGCCAGCGTGGATGAAATCAGGCCGACGATCGCCAATGAGAGAAACGTTTGCTGCAGAGGACCGAGCGAATGCACGGGCCGCCCCGCTTCGTTGAGCGAGTATAACAAGATATAACATCCGAATGCCAGCCAGCCGCCAACGGCAATCCGCCGATCCCCTTCCCTGACGCCGCGCTCGAAGGCAAGTGCCAGCAGGGCTCCCGTTCCAAAATAATCCAACGCGCAGGGCGTGATGGTCTCACCGTGACGGATCAGCGGATAGAAAGTTTCTAACACCCACCTTGAAATCGGGGCTAACCCCACACAGGCAAGGAACACTCCCACCAACCACCGGCGAGGTGTTAGAAAAACGACGAAGGGCCACAAAAAGTAAAACTGCATCTGGATGGCAAGCGTCCAATAGTGCGCGGTTCCGGATGGCCAACCTTCCATTGCCGCCATGTGGAAATTGGAAAAATGGGCGAAGTAAGGAAGTGGATGCTGGCGGATATCCGATGCTCCCACCAGCATCGCAAATCCCATCGCCACATAACAAGGCAGGAGAATGCGCGCCAGTCGGCGATGCTGAAACCCACGATAGGCCCGCAGCCTCCATTTTCCCCCACCCTGTTCGCCGGCAGCTCGCTCGCGCAGCAGAATGCGGGTAATGAGGAAGCCGGTGAGTGTTAGAAAAAAGAACAAGCCGATCTCAAAAGGAAAGGGGCCCCGCCATTCGGGAGGCGCCCAGTGATGCCACATGACGCCCAGCACCGCAAAGGCACGCCATCCATCCAGTTGTGTGTTCCGAGTCGCCCCCAAGCGCATTCACCCTTTCATTCCGCCACGGTGCAAGACAAGCCCGATCTTGGGCGCGGGTGGCCAGGAAAAATCAATGCTCACCCTTGTCTTCCGCATGTTGGCGATAGTGTTCTCCGAGAATATCGCGGCCGAAGTCACCTTCGAAAGATCGCCACGTCGTGTGCACGTGGTTGGCATTGTTCTGGGTATTGGCGGCTTCCATCAGGAAAGTGGGGCCTTGGATCCGGTAATACCATGCTTCACCGGGCTTAGTCCCGCCGGCCCAGCCGAAACGGATTTTGTCGATCCCCGCAGCGGTGATTTTCTTCATGTCCGCATCCGCGAGATCCTTGCGGTGGCGGCTGGTGTATTCCGTCACCAGATCAAACAGCGCCTTCTTCTGTGAGCCATCCATGTCGGCGGCGGATATGCCCACCGGCTCCAGAGCGGTGACTTTGCGTTGCTCTGCAGTAAGAATTTCCGCCGGAGGCTTGTCGCTGAAAATCACCTCTTTCTTGCCACCTTCCAACAACACGTTGACCAAGGCATGGGCCAGCTCATCCTCCGCCTTCAACACGCGCAGTCCCTTGTGCGGACCTTCGCGGACTTCTCCGGGATTGGCTCCCATGAATGAAGGAGTCACCGCCACTTCCTTGCCATTCACCACCGTGTAGTTGAGCGAAATGTGGTGACCCTCAAACTTCCATCCCCAGGCCTTGGGGTCGCCCGGTTTGCCAAAGATGGAGATATGATATTTTCCCACATCGCGGTATTCCGGCCGTTTTTCCAGCGCGGCGAGCACGCCTTCAAGGGTGATCACCTGCATCGCCTTGAGCTTGCCTTTGTCGCTGAGTGCGGCATCGAGAAGTTTCATGGCAGCCGCGCGTTGTGGGTCGGTCATCTCCTTGAGAGGAAGTCCGGACCTCGTTTGCGGCGTGAAACGGAAGTTCTCACGTTCCTCGCCATCGAAGGCAAA
>JALOTR010000037.1 GCA_025457805.1 Akkermansiaceae bacterium
CATGAAATCAGATTTCAGCGTCAATCCCCCAGCATTCCTTGGCGAGCTTGGCGTCTTGGCGTTTCAAATAAGGTTTTTCCCCGGATTTAGAGCACCCCGGCCGGGCGCTGCATCGCCGCTTGAAACCCTGCGGGGCGCGCTTAGCCTCGGCCATGCCTACCAACGTCCTCGGAACGCCCTTGCAGGCCTGCTGCATGAAACCCCGCACTGGATTTTATCGGGATGGCTATTGCCGCACCGGGCCCAACGACATCGGGCTGCACACGGTATGCGCGGTGGTGACGGCGGAGTTTCTGGAATTTTCGCGGAGTCGGGGCAACGACCTGAGCACGCCGCGGCCGGAGTTTGAGTTCCCGGGTCTCAAGGCGGGCGATTCGTGGTGCTTGTGCGTCAGCCGTTGGGCGGAAGCCTTGCAAGCGGGCAAGGCCCCGGCGGTGGTGCTCGAGGCCACGCACCTGAGTGCGCTGGAGTTTGTATCGCTCGAAGACTTGCGGGCCCATGCGGTGAATTCGTGAAATTTCCATCTGGCATGAAATCCATCTCAAGCGATGCAGCCGGTTGGCGCTGGGATCACAGCTATGTGAGCCTGCCGGGATTGATGTTCGAACGCTCGCGGCCAGTGCCGGTGCGTGAGCCGGGATTGGCGATTTTCAATGTGCGGTTGGCGGCGGAGTTGGGCCTGGATGCGGAGGAAATCCTGCGTGGCGGAGCGGCGAGAATTTTTGCGGGCAATGAGATCCCCGAAGGCGCGGACCCGATCGCGCAGGCTTATGCGGGTCACCAGTTTGGTCATTTCACCGGCTTGGGCGACGGGCGGGCCATCCTTCTGGGCGAGCATGTCACGCCGGATGGCAAGCGATATGACATCCAGCTCAAAGGCTCGGGCAGGACTGCTTATTCGCGCGGCGGAGATGGCAGGGCGGCCTTGGGGCCGATGCTGCGGGAGTATATCATCAGCGAGGCCATGCACGCGCTCGGCATCCCCACCACACGGAGTCTTGCGGTAGCCACCACGGGCGAGGCGGTGATGCGCAGCGAGACGTTGCCCGGTGCCGTGCTCACCCGCGTGGCCGCCAGTCACATCCGCGTGGGCACCTTCCAGTGGGCGGCGGCTCATGAGGATCATGCGGCCTTGTTGGCATTGGCGGATTATACGAGGCAGCGGCATTTTCCGGAAATCCCTGAAAATGATTCGCGGCATTTTGCTTTCTTCGAGGCGGTGCTGGACCGTCAGGCATCGCTGATCGCGAAGTGGCTGCACGTGGGTTTCATCCATGGCGTGATGAATACCGACAACATGGCACTTTCCGGAGAAAGCATCGACTACGGCCCCTGCGCCTTCATGGATGCCTATGATCCCGCCACCGTCTTCAGTTCGATCGACCGCCATGGCCGCTATGCTTATGGCCAGCAGCCATCGATCGCCCGCTGGAATCTTGCGCGACTGGCGGAAGCGATGCTGCCTCTGTTAGATAAGGATTCGAAAACCGCGGTGGATCTCGCCAACGAAGCGCTTGGTTCCTTCGAGGGACGTTTCCAAGCCTACTGGCTGCATGGCATGAGAAACAAACTCGGCCTTCGAACGGCCCATGCAGACGATGCGATGCTCGTGCAGGAGTTCCTCGATCTGATGCAGGCGAATCACATGGATTTCACCCAGAGTTTCCGTGCGCTGAGTCATGCGGAGGCGATTAAGGAATGCCCGTTTCCGCATGGTGATTTGTTGGCATGGCATGGCAGGTGGAGGGATCGGCTCGACAAGGAGAAATCCGAGTTAAGTGAAATCGCCCGTCACATGAAATCTCACAATCCCGCTGTGATTCCACGCAATCACAAAGTGGAGGAAGCGCTCGCCGCCGCCACCGATCACGGTGATCTGGAGGTAATGCATCGCCTGCTTGCCGCGCTCGCCAATCCATTCAATGACGAGGCACCTCTCGAATACACCGCACCGCCACCACCGAGCGAACGCGTCTATCAGACTTTCTGCGGGACCTGAATCCAGCCTCTAACAAGAACAACCCGCGCCCTTGCGGGAGCGGGTTGTTGGATTTTGGGTTTGGGTTTCTCGCCGCGTTCAATCCGCGGAGGGAGCCGTTCCTGAGAAGAAGGTCGTGCCACTTTGTGAGATCACGATGGCTTCGCCTTCGATATCGAAATCGAGCAGGATCTCATCGCTGTCGCTGGGGACCTTCTCATAGCGGAGCTTGCCACGAAGTTTTCCTTTCACGGAAGTCACCACCAGTGTGCCTTGCTTGGCGCCATCCACCAGAAAGTCATAACTGCCTGCGGGGATTCCCTCCACCTCGATTTCAGCACCTGCCACGCCGTTCGTGCCGAACTCAATCTCCACACTGCCTTCCGCTTCCCTGGAAAGTCCGGATGCCGGTGTAAGCGACGCCGTCAGAGGCAGACCGCCGCCGTTGTCATCATCATCGTCATCATCATCATCGCCGGGTGTGGTGGGAGGAGTGGGGATGGTGCCGTTGAAAAAGACCGTGCCGCCTTGGCTGATTTCCACCGGGAGGCCGATGGGATCAAAGGGAAGCGGCAGTTCGCCGGGCTCGTTCGGTGTGGTTTCAAATTCCACTTCACCTTCGGTGCGCTTGCCGTCTTGCACGACGGTGAGTTTGCCGAGATTCTGCGAGTTGATGATCACATCATAATCGCCCACCGCGAGATTGCGCGCATCGAAGTCGAGCTCGATCTTGCCGCTGACGAGTTTTTTGATCTTGGCGCGCACCCGGCTTCCGGCAGGAGCGGCGGATGTCGCGGCAAGACCCACTTCGGTTTCGGAATCATCATCCGAGACGCCGTCATTGTCATCGTCGCTATCGTTGTCATCGCTCTGGCCATCGCCATCATCATCATCGTCACGGCCACGGCCCTTGCCATCGCCATCACAGTCGTCGTCGTCGGAATTGTCGCGGCCGTCACCATCGATGTCGTCATCGATGCTGTCGTCCTTGCCATCTCCATCGATGTCGCTTTCGCTCGGGTGATCATCCAAGCGGCCATCGCCATCGATGTCCCTTTCACCCGGTGCATCGTCCCTGCGGCGATCGCCATCGATATCAAGTTCACTGGCAGAATCATCGGGCCGACCGTCATCATCAATATCGAGTTCGCGGGGATCATCATTCCGGAGGCGGTCTCCGATGTATTTGCCTTTGAGCGGGCCTTTCTTGCATCTGCCACCGTCCACATTGCGATCGGCTCCGTTCGGTTTGCCATCATTATCGACATCAGGATCGACGGCATTGGCGATGCCATCGCGATCAAGATCATCCGAAGAGGATTGGGCCTGGACCTGCGAGAGTCCGATGGCTGCGGCGAAGGCGAGGGTAGCTGCCGCGCCGTGGAGGGTTTTTGTGAGCTTGGTTTTTGGTTTCATAAGAGTTCGGGATTCGTGTGAGGGTATGGTTTCATCACCATGGGTATAAAAAGACAGCAATCGCCAGAGGAGTCCAATCGAAATCCGTAACAGAATGATCAGAAATGAAAACGAATCAAAACGCCAGCCCGGCATGAAACGACCCGCCTCACGTGAATGAGGCGGGTCGTTTGCGGAGTTTGGGAATCGATGAAGCTTCCCGGTTCTTCAGGCCGACTTACTCCCCCCCGGGTGCGGTGCCTGTGAAGAAAGTGATTCCGTTTTGGGAAAGGATGATGGGCTGCGAGGCGACGGCGAAATCCAATAACAACTCACCGGGTCCATCCGGCACCACGCGGAAACGAAGCACGCCCTGGGTCTTGTCTTCCACAAGGGATACGGCGAGGCTGCCGCGGAGGGTGCCACCGACGAAGAGATCATAGTTTCCGGCTGGAATGGCCTCGACCTGGACTTCAAGGCCGGCCACGCCGGCAAGGCCCATCTGCACTTCCGCATTGCCTTCCGCTTCTTCGGAAAGACCCGGGGCTTTGATCAGTGCCACTCCGATCGAAGTGCCGGTCCCATTGTCATCATCGCCATCATCATCGCCACCGCCACCTTCGGCAGGGGTTGGAATGATTCCGGTGAAATAGGTAATGCCGTTTTTCACGATGGAAACGGGAAGTCCGATGGGGTCGAAAGGCAGGGCAAGCTCGCTGGCTTGGTTGGGATTGGTTTCAAACCAAACTTCACCCTCGGTGCGATTGTCATCCACCACCATCTGCATCGGGCCGATGATCTGATCATTGACCATGATATCATAAATGCCTTCAGCAAGATCCCGGGCATCAAACTCAAGCGTGATCTTGCCTGTGGCGAGGCGCTGGACTTTCGTCACCACCATGCTTCCGGATGGGGCGTCTTCGGTCGCGGTGAGGTGAAGCTCCACTTCAAGCTCATCATCATCTCCGTGATGATCGAGATCGTCCTCATCGGAGTGGCCGTCATTGTCATCATCGGAGTCATCCCGATTGGCAATTTCATCTCCATCCGAATCATCATCTTCGAGGTTCGGGCGGCCATCACCATCGGAATCATCGTCGATGGATGCACTGTTGGCGAGGCTGTCGCCGTCGATGTCATCATCGCTGGAATCGCTGCGATCATCGCCATCGATATCGTCTTCCATGAGATCGTCATCATCGAGCGAGTCACCGTCGATATCATCTTCGCTGGCTTCATGGTCCATGCGGCCATCACCATCGGCATCGAGTTCACCGCCTTCATCATCCTTGCGGCGGTCGCCATCGATGTCGTCCTCTGAGGGATGATCATCGGATTTGGAATCGCCATCGATATCGGTCTCCCCAAGCGAGTCATCGGCCTGGCCGTCATCGTCCATGTCCTTGTCGGCGGGGTTGTCGTTGTTGACATAATCGCCGATGTATTTGCCTTCAAAGGGCCCGGTTTTGGCGATGCCGCCATCGATGTTGTCGTCGAGGGCATTCGGGATGCCGTCGTTATCGATATCGAGGTCCACGATATTGGGGATGCCATCGCCATCGAGATCGGGCGCGGATTGGGCCTGCGCGGTGAGGGTTCCGAAGGCGAGGCCCGCAGCAGCGATCCATCGGATGCCGGTGGATTGGAACGTTTTGCGTTTCATGAGGGTGGATTCGGTTCGGTGGAAAAGTGGTTCAAGGGCGGCTTTCGCAGGATGGAATACCGGTCGCGGTGGGGCTTGGCAAAAAGTTTGGCGTAACGAGATGGTTGGGAAAGGCCGGGTCAGCGGGAGACAGCGATGCGGAGGAAACGCCGGGGCGCATCGGTCGGGGCGAGCAAATCGCGGATCAGCACCGATTTGAGCCCGGCGCTGGGCGCATCCCCGGAGAGGTAGCCGGGACCGGTGAAAGGCTGGCCCGTGGTGGATGTGGCGAGGGTGGACCAGGGACCGGCGAGGTCGGAAGCCACTTGCACAGAGGCGCTTGCATCGTTGCGCTCCGGATTGCGTGGCACGGCGATTTGCAATCGCCCATTCAACCATTCCGCCGCGGGCACCGCGAGGGGAGAGCTCAGCACCGGGCTGGAGCCGAGGAAATATTCCACCAGATTGGCGAGACCGTCCGCGTCCGGATCGCCCAGATCCGGCGCATGGCGATCGCCGAGTTCATTGAGCTTCCAGGTCCGCAAGGGGGTGATGAGCGAGAGTTGGAAAAGCGTGCCACCGCCGCCCGCTCCGCCGCCGGGGGTGAGGCCGAGCAGGTCGCCATGGGGGAGCTCGACAAGTCCTCCGTGGTGGGCAAGGGCGGAATCATCCGACGCCAGCGCCTGGCCTGGGACTGCGGCGGAATTTCCGGTAAACGAGGCGATCATTTCCAAGCCCGTGGCCGGCAAAAACCGGAACACGCCTCCCGAAGAAGAAGTGGTGAAACCATAGATGGCTCCATCCGTCCCGGCCAGCAGGGGGCCGCCGGGCGCGCTGCCTTGGGCGGGGGAGAATGAGGCGACGACCGACCAGGTATCGTTGGCAGGCTGGATGCGGATCAGAGCGCCGCCATTGAAACTCCCCCCGGCGCTGCAGGTGCCGTAGATGAAACCATCCGTGCCCAACACCAGCCCGCCCAGCGGCAAACGCGGGCCGGTCGCGGTGAAATCCGCGATCACGCTGTAGGTTCCGAGCGGGTTGACTTTGTAGAGCACGCCCACATTGGCGGTGCCGCCGAGCGCTGTGGCGCCGTAGAAGGATTGATTGGCCGCGCGGACGATGGGCCCGCGGGGTTCGCGCCCAGGGTTGGTTCCGGTGGTGCCGGTGAAGGAGAAAATCCGGGTGCGGACTCCGCCGGTCGTGATTTTGTAAAATGTCCCTCGCGCGGATGCGCCGCCTTCGCGGGCGACCCCGTAAAACGCGCCATCGGAACCCTGAATCAACGGCCCCTCGGCAAGGCTGCCCTGAGTGGTATTGAAGCTCGCGAGCAGCGTGGTCCCGGTGTTGGCATTCCAGGTAAAAGCGGACCCGCGCGCACTGGCCGCTCCCCGGGCGCAGATGCCGATGAACCCGCCATTGAAGGGACTCAGCGCCCCGTCCAGCGTCTCACCCAAGGTCCCGCCGATGGCCGTGGCTGCGAAATTTCCTAGGGCGGGATCATACGACAAAACCACCCCACCTCCAAGATTGCCACCCGCGGCGAGGGGCAGGAGAAATTTTCCCAAGCCATCTGCCACCGGCGCGCCCGAGGGGATGAATCCCTCCACCGGAGAAAGCCCGGCGGTGGCCGTGAAAACGCCACTCGCTGGCACCAGCGTGAAGGCCCGGCCGAGATTGCCCGCGCCGCCCGCGCTGGTGATCCCATGCAGCAGTCCGGCAGGATCGGCCACAAGGCCCGCCCGCGGTGCCGCCCCATCGGCTCCGGAGAAATGATGCAGCACGGTGTGCACGCCCGCGGCGGTCATCCGGAACAAGGTGCCGATGCCCGAGGTGCCGCCCGTCGCGGTGGTGCCATACAAATTCGCATCCGCCGCCTCGACGAGCGGCCCCGCCGGTTGGGAACCGCTGGGATCGGAAAACGATCGCAGCGAAGCAAACACCGGCGTCGTCACGGTGGTCAGAGAAAACGCCGTGCCGAATCCCGCCGTGCCGCCAAACTCCGTGGTTCCCAGCAATTTCCCCGAAGAATGGAGCATCAGCCCCGCCGCCGGATTCGCCCCCGGCCGCAGTCCCGTGGTGCCGGTGAAGCTGAACAAGGAAACAAAGCCGCCGCTCGTCGGAATCCGGAATGCGGTGCCCAATCCGCCCGTGCCGCCGGCTCGGGTCAGGCCGTAAAGCGTGTTTCCCACCGCGACGAGCCGGCCTACCGGTTCCGAGCCGTCGGTTCCTGAAAAGGTATGCAGCGTGGTCAGGACACCGGCCGTGGTGAGTTTGAAAACCGTGCCATGCCCGTTCGCCCCGCCGCCGCGGGCGATGCCATAGAGCGCGCCGTCGCTGTGAAGCATCAAGCCGGCAGGCACCGAGCCGTTGGTCCCGCTGAAATCGATCAGCTTCGCAAAGACCCCGGTCGCGGGCTGATAGCTGAAAACCGTGCCAAAGCCCAGCGTGCCGCCGGCACTCGCCGTGCCGTAAAGCAGGCCGCCCGCGCCCGTCACCAGCGGCGAGACTGCTCCGGATCCATCGGCGGTTTGCAAGTGACGCAGCGTTTCCAGACTCCCGCCGTTGATCCGGAAAAGCGTGCCCGCCCCATTCGCCCCGCCGGAGGGAGTGCTGCCGTAGAAATTTCCATCCGCGTGCCGGACGAGCGTGGCGGAGGGATTGGCCCCCGGTTTTTCGAAACTTTTCAGCAAGGTGAAATCCCAGGCCGCCGCCGCAATTCCGGGCATCCCCATGCAGGCAAGGGCAAATACGGCAGCACGAAACGAGGTGGCCATGAGGACGCACCAGTTGGGCGACGGAACGGACCAAAACTCAAGCTGAAACGCGGTTCACCGTTGCGCTTGTAACCGTTCGGTTACGGAAACGGCATTGCAGACCGGGCGGGCTTTTGGTTTTTCCTCTCCGCATGTTCAGGTTGCGCCTCCCTCGGAATGGCTCGCCGCTCGCCAATGCCTTGCTGGTATTGGCAGGTGTGGTGGCCGGGGTGGGTATTTCCATGCTTCCAGACGACCCGCAGATCCCCGCGCAATCCCGCATGGATCTCCGGGAGCGGAAACCGGATCGAGCCGCCAAATTGGCCCCGATCCATGATTCCCAACGGCTTGTGTCCGATCACGCGGCAGGAGCCACCTCGCTCGATGAGGATGAGACTCCGACTTGGCAACTCAGCACCCAGGAACGCGGACAGCATTTCCGCGAGGCCGGAGCACAGGCCGCGAAGGAGGATCTGCACCAGGCACTCGCCTCCGCCACCGCGATGGAATCTGCACAGGATCGCTTGGATTTCTATCGGGGCATCTTTGGCGAGTGGGCGAAGGACGACGCCGAGGGCGCTCTTTCCCACGCACAATCCGAGTTTCCGGCCGGCCAACTCCGCTCCGAAGTCATCGGCATCGCCATGAACAAGTGGGGCCAGGAGCGCCCTCGCGATGCCTGGCTGTGGGCGGAGAAAAACCTCCAGGGCCCGCTCAAGGAACGCGCCCTCACCGATCTCACCGTGGGCTGGACCCGCCGGAATCCCACCGAAGCCGCCACCTGGTTGGCTGCCAGCGGCTTGACGTCGCAAACCCTTTTCACCGCGCTGCCCGGCACCTGGGCCGAATCCGATCCAGTCGCCGCCGCAGCGTGGGTGAAAGGGCTTCCCCCCGGCAAACCCCGGGATACGGCAGAAGTCGTCGTGGCAGGCGTCATCGCCGAAGACGATCCCGCCGGGGCGGCGGACGAATATAAAGGAACCATCGACGAGGGTAACAATCCCGCCGTCGCCTTCACCATCGCCAATATCTGGGCCTCCACCGATCCCGCCGCCGCCGCCGAGTGGGTCGCCACTCTTCCCGAAGGCCCCAGCAAACAGGAAGCCGCCGCCACACTGGCCACCGTATGGGCCAGCAGCGATATCAAGGGAGCCGTCGGCTGGACCAATCAAATTCAGGACCCACTCGTGAAAAAGCAGGTGGTTTCCAACATCGGCACCACTTGGGCCGCCATCGATCCCGCTGCTGCCTTGGAATGGCTGGACGCGCAGCCGCGGGAAATCGCGACCGATGGCATCACGGGCGCATTTTATTCATGGGCCGGCACCGATCCCGTTGGCCTGCGCGAGTGGATCGATGCCGGAGACACAGGCACCCATACCGACCGCGCCCGCCAAAGCCTCGCCGATGTGCTCAGCCAGCAGAACCTTCCGGATGCCCTCGACCTCGCCCTCGGTATGACTTCCGAGGTCGCCCGCGATCAAGCCGCAGCCCGCTATTTCCGCGAGTGGCGCAAGCGCGATGACGCCTCAGCCCAGGATTGGCTGGATGCGAATTGGGCCAGCCTGCCAGATAGCACCCGCGGCGAACTCGCCAAGGAGCAGGCACGCATCGCCGTGCAGAAGTAGTCGCGGAAGCTCGCGATCAGGCAGGGGAAATTTTCACATCGTGGATCACCTTGCCGTCGAGGTCGCGCATGATGAGGCTGAGTTTTTCCCCATCCGCCTTGCCCTCGATCCAGCGGGCAGCAGCCGGTTTCGGACCGCCGGAAATGAGCTGGCCGTAGGGAAACCGATCATCCGCCGGAATCCATGCTTCCTCGTGGGTGTGGCCGGATATCACGACCTGCGCACCCCATTTCACGAGCGCATCGTTCCACTCCGCGCGGCATTCCCGGGCGAAATGGTTGTAGCCGCCGCCAGCGAAATTCGGTTC
The DNA here is from genome assembly GCA_025457805.1 of Akkermansiaceae bacterium. Classification (GTDB taxonomy): domain Bacteria; phylum Verrucomicrobiota; class Verrucomicrobiia; order Verrucomicrobiales; family Akkermansiaceae; genus Luteolibacter. Next base: position 9,707 of record JALOTR010000037.1, read on the forward strand.
GCCATGTTCGCGGATCCAGCGCAGCGGGATGTGGCAGAAAACAACCTTGTAGGGTGCGGATTTGATTTCAGGGAGTTGGGTGATTTTTTCCAACCACTTTGCCTGCTCGGCACGCAGGGCCTGGAATGCCACCCGGCCTGCAAAGCCAGGATGAGCGTCCGGCTTGTCCTCTCCGGTGTGCAGGCTGATGAAGGCCGCCGGGCCGTTGCGGAAGGCATAAAATGGGCGTCCATGCGGCATGGCCATCATGTCCTTCACGCGGAATGCCCACTTGCCACGCACGTCGTGATTTCCCCAAGTGAGCAGCACCGGGCGACCCGCCGAAATGTCCTGACCCGCAGGATGAAGCAGCGTGGGCACCAGCCATTCCTCCTTGTGCCAATCGTTGCAGGTGTCGCCATTCCACAACAGGAAATCCGCAGACGGCGTCACTTCGTGAAGCTTGCGGATGGTTTCATCGTTCTGGTGCGTGTCATTCCACACCACGAAGCTCGCGGCTGCCGCTGCGGGATCGAGCGTGCGGAATTTTTTCCACGCTGTTTCCTCGCGCGCCTTGTCGCCGTCGCCGGACTCCACCACCACGCGGAGTTCATGCTTTTTCCCCGCCTCCAATCCTTCGAGCCGCACCCGCAGGATCGAGTCGCCCTGCGGCACAAATCCGAAATCATCCGCCGCACAGCGATGCGTCTCAGCACCGCCCTCCAGCCGCCATTCCACCCAGCCACGGCACAGGCGCGTCACCGACCACACCACTTCCACTCCATCACTGCGCGGAGCCATCACCACGGCAGGCGTGGCCATGAGTTTCTGCGGTAGAGGGGGTTCACCCGACTCGGCACCGAGTGCCACACTTCCGATTCCTGCGGTAATGGATCCTGTCATAAACGAGCGCCTGTCCAAATTCATACCGGGTGCGATACTGGGCAGCGCCGGATTTCATTTCAAGCCCGGCACCGCGGCTCAAAGCAAGGCTGGCATCGCCTTGTCCCTTCCGCTAGCCTCTCCACGTGATCGCCAAGCGCAAAATCCGCTACCCCGTTTCCCAAG
>JALOTR010000038.1 GCA_025457805.1 Akkermansiaceae bacterium
GGACTTCGGGGTGATCTTGCCGACGAGGATGTCGCCGGGTTTCACCTCGGCACCGATGCGGATGATGCCGTCGTGGTCGAGGTTTCGCAGGGCGTCCTCACCGACGTTCGGGATATCGCGGGTGATTTCCTCGGGTCCGAGTTTCGTGTCACGGGCGGCGACATCGAATTCGGAGATGTGGATGGATGTATAAACATCGTCCTTCACCACGCGCTCGGAGATGACGATGGCATCCTCGAAGTTATATCCGTTCCAAGGCATGAACGCGACGAGCACGTTGCGGCCGATGGCGAGTTCGCCGTCTTCCGTGTTCGGTCCGTCGGCGAGCACTTGGCCCTTCTTGATCTTCTGGCCCTTCTTGACGATCGGCTTCTGGTTGATGCAGGTGCCGGCGTTCGAGCGCATGAATTTGCGCAGCGGATAGGCCATGATGCCCTTGTCGATGTTGGACTTCACCGATTCTGGATCGGAGAGGAACTTTTCATCGGAAACCGGGAGCTTGCCATCCGGAGTGGTGACGATGATTTCCGCAGTGGCGGCGGCAACGATGCCGTCCGCTTCGGAAACCACCACGGCGCGGGAGTCGCGGGCGGCTTTGCCTTCGAGACCGGTGCCGACGAGCGGCGCTTCGGAAACGAGGAGCGGCACACCTTGGCGCTGCATGTTCGATCCCATGAGAGCGCGGTTGGCGTCGTCGTGCTCAAGGAAAGGAATCAAACCGGCGGCCACGGAGACGAGCTGCTTGGGCGAAACGTCCATGTAGTGCACGTCCGATGGGAGCGACTCGATGAACTCGCCACCTTTTTCACGGGCGGTGATGCGCTCGGTTTGGAAGGCCCCGGACTTGTCGATCGGGTTGTTCGCCTGGGCGATGAGATAGTTTTCCTCTTGGTCGGCGGTGAGATACTCAATCTCGTTGGTCACCTTGCTGTCCTTGACGCGGCGATAAGGAGTTTCGATGAAACCGAACTCGTTGATGCGTGCATAGGTACACATCGAGTTGATCAGACCGATGTTCGGACCTTCCGGAGTCTCGATCGGGCAGATCCGGCCGTAGTGGGACGGATGCACGTCGCGGACTTCGAAGCCAGCGCGGTCGCGATTGAGACCACCAGGTCCAAGAGCCGAAAGACGGCGCTTGTGGGTGAGCTCGGCGAGCGGGTTGGTTTGGTCCATGAACTGCGAGAGCTGCGAACGACCGAAGAAATCACGCACGACGGCGGAGAGCGCCTTCGGGTTGATCAGCTTCTGCGGCGTCATGCCTTCGATGTTCACGTCGAACAAAGTCATGCGCTCCTTGACCAAACGCTCGGTGCGGGCAAGACCCACGCGGCATTGGTTGGCGAGAAGCTCACCCACCGCACGGACGCGGCGGGAGCCAAGGTGGTCGATGTCGTCGATGACACCGTCGCCTTTTTTCAGCTTCAGGATGTAACGCACGGCAGCGAGGAAATCCTCGGGAACCATGATGCGCTGATCGGAATCGACGGTGATGCCGAGCTTTTGATTGATCTTGTAGCGACCGACGCGGGTGAGATCGTATTTCTTCGGATCGAAGAACAGACGCTTGAGCAAGGCGCGGGAGTTTGCAGCCGTTGGCGGATCGCCAGGGCGGAGCTTGCGATAGATGTCCTTGAGAGCGGATTCCTCATCCTTCGCGGGATCCTTGCGGAGCGACTTGAGGAGAATTTCGTCTTCGCGGCCATCGATGACTTCGACCTTCTTGTGGCCGAGGGCAAGGAGTTGGCGGACGATGCCGATGGTGAGTGGCTCGTAGGCTTTCGCAACAACGAGTTCGCCATCGAGGATGTCTTCGAAAGGCACCTTGTGACCAAGTTCGCCTTCGTCCATCGCTTCTGCGAGTGGCAGGGCTTCCGGAGAATAGAAATGGCTGACGATGTCGCGATCGGTCGGATAGCCGAGCACGCGGAGGAACGTCGTCGCAAGGAACTTGCGGCGGCGGCGGCGGCGGTCGAGATAGACGTAGAGCAGATCGTTGGTATCGAACTGCACTTCCAACCAGGAACCGCGATCCGGGATGATGCGGAAGGAGTGGAGCAGCTTGCCATTCAAGTGCTGGGAAGTTTCAAAGCAGATACCGGGTGAGCGGTGGAGCTGGGAAACGATGACGCGCTCGGCACCATTGATGATGAAAGTTCCGCGGCGGGTCATCATGGGCAGTTCACCCATGTAAACGCGCTCTTTCTTGGTGCCGGTCTCGTCCTTCAGCTTGAAGGTGACGTAAAGCGCGGCACTGAAGCTCTCGCTGTTGCGGAGCGAGTCGAGCGAAGTGATCTTGGGGTCTTCGATGTCATAAGCCACGAAGTCGAGCTCGATGGCTTCATCGTAGCTCTTGATCGGAAAGACCTCGCGGAACACAGCCTGCAATCCGGCATCAGCGCGTTCGCTGGGGGGTACTTCCTTTTGAAGGAACTCGTCATACGAGCGGCTTTGTACCTCGATGAGGTTGGGCGGTTCGATGACCTCTTCGAATTTCCCGAAATAGAGACGTTCAGCCATGGCGTTGTGTGGTATTCTAATGACAAATTGAGCCCGAGCCGCGAACGGTCTCAGGCAGGGTGGAATTCAAGCGTTGTGAAATGATGTCGGAATCGGAGCGAAAGCCTTTATTTTGTGAGCTTAATAGAATCTCGAGCCGGTCACGACGGAAGATCCCGGAGCGAAGCGGACTGCTCCGCTCCGGGAAAAATCCGGTGAAGTTTACTTGAGCTCGATCTTGGCACCAGCCTCTTCGAGCTTCTTCTTGGCGCCTTCGGCAGCGTCTTTTGCAACGCCTTCGAGGATCTTGGCAGGGGCGCTTTCGACGAGTTTCTTCGCGTCGGCAAGGCCAAGGCCAGGAGCGACTTCGCGCACTGCCTTGATGACAGCGATCTTGTTCGCGCCGGCGTCGGTGAGGACGACGTCGAATTCGGTTTTCTCTTCGACGGCTTCGGCAGCAGCGGCAGGGCCGGCAACCATTGCGACGGGAGCTGCGGCGGAGACGCCCCAGGTTTCTTCGAGTTGTTTAACGAGTTCGACAGCTTCCAGAACGGTAAGCTTGCCGAGTTCTTCAGCGAGTTGTGCGATATTAGCCATTTTGTTTTCCTTTTGCGGTATCGTCGCCCCCGGAGCCTCCGGAGATTTCAGTGCGGCAGCCGCCGCCCCGACGAGGAACCATTATGTGTTCAGGCGGAAGCGGGAGACGCCGCCGCCATCCAATCAGAGTGTTTGTTATTCGACAGCAGCTTCGGCCGGGGCGGCTTCTGCTTCTGCGGCGGGTGCAGCGGGTGCGGATTCTTCTTCCTTCGGGCTGGATTCGCCATCGGGATCGAACTTGTTTTTGATCACGCGGGCGATCATCGATGCAGGCTCCAGGATGGTTCCAAGGAGTTGCGAGAGGACAGCTTCGCGGGATGGGATGTCGGCGATGGCCTTGAGCTTTTCACCGTCGAGCACGGCATTGCCAAGGAGGCCCACTTTCATTTCCGGCTTCTTGAATTCCTTTTCGAAATTCTTGATGGCCTTGGCGGCGGCGAAAACTTCGCTGTCGCCCATGACGAATGCGGTTTGGCCGACGAGACCCTCACTGATGTCCGGGAGACCGGCTTCGGTGAGAACCTTGCGCATGTAGCTGTTTTTCGCGACGGTGCAGCGTGCACCACCGGCGCCGAGGCGGTTGCGGAGTTCCGTGAACTGATGCACGGTGAGGCCGGTGTAATCGATGACGATCAGGTAGGGCGACGCGTTGACGCGGTCCAGCAGTCCGTCGATGATGATTTTCTTATCAGGATTCATGGTCTTGGTCGTGCTGGATTAGGAAGCGGATTTGGTGTAGGTGGCGGCTTCGAGCGGGATGCCTGGAAGCATCGTGGCAGCGAGCGTCACGGCCTGGATGTAATTGCCCTTTGCGGAAGCGGGCTTGGCGCGGACCACGCCGTCCACGAAGGAGCGGGCGTTTTCAGCGAGTTGCTCGGGCTCGAAGGAGGCCTTGCCGATGGAACCGGAAACGTTGCCGTTCTTGTCGAGTTTGAAGTCGATCCGGCCGGCTTTCACTTCCTTGACGGCCTTGGCGGTGTCGTCGGTGACGGTTCCAGTCTTCGGGTTCGGCATCAAACCGCGGGGTCCGAGGACGCGGGCGATTTTACGAACTTCCGTCATGGCATCCGGAGTAGCGATGGCGGAATCGAAATCCGTGAAACCTTCTTGAACTTTCTTGATCAGGTCCTCGTAGCCGACGTGCTCTGCGCCAGCGGCGATGGCGGCCTCAGCGGCTGCGCCTTGGGCGAAGACGGCCACGCGGACGTTTTTGCCGGTGCCGTGTGGAAGGGAAACGGAGCCCCGGACCATCTGATCGCTCTTGCGCGGATCCACGCCGAGGTGGAAGGAGAGCGTCACGGTGGGGGTGAACTTGGGCGCCGGGAATTGCTTCACGGTGCTGATTGCGTCGGTCAGCGAATAGCTCTTGCCGGATTGGACGAGAGCGGCTGCCTTTTTGTAGCGTTTGCTGCGGTGTTTGGCCATTGTGGTGTTTGGTTTGCAGTTCATTCGGAAAACGCGGGATGCGTTTCCCTCCTGCGGGTGCCGGGAACTTCCGGAGAAGCGCCCGGCGGAGATGGATTACATGCCCTCGATCTCAAGGCCCATCTGGCGGGCGGTGCCGGCGAGAATGCGGGCAGCAGCTTCAGGGTCCTTGGTGTTGAGGTCGGGCATTTTGATTTTCACCACGTCCATGAGCTGGGCCTTGGTGATTTTGCCGACCTTGATCTTGTTCGCTTCCTTGGAGCCGGAAGCAAGACCTGCCGCCTTCTTGAGAAGGTTGCCGGCGGGGGGCTTCTTGGTGACGAATGAGAAGGACTTGTCCTTGTAAACCGAGATCACGACCGGAAGCACGTCGCCAGCCTGGCTCTGTGTGGCGGCATTGAACTCTTTGCAGAATGCCATGATGTTGACGCCAGCCTGACCGAGGGCAGGACCCACGGGCGGTGACGGGTTGGCGGCTCCGGCGTTGATTTGGAGCTTGATGATTTTGACGACTTCCTTGGCCATGATGAATGCTTTGTTACGTTCGGGAGCGGGGTGATTGGAAATTCAGGGGCTGTGGTCCAGACAATTCGCGATTAAGCGCGCTCGACCTGCCAATATTCGAGTTCGACGGGAGTGCTGCGACCGAAGATTGTTACGGAAACCCGAAGCTTGCCGCGCTCGGGGTCGATTTCCTCGACAATGCCGTTCTGGCTCTGGAATGGACCATCGGCGACTTTGACTGTATCGCCCACTTCGAAACTGATCGCCGGGCGAACGCTCTCCTCGCGCTCCTTGATTTGCGAAAGCATGGCTTCCACTTCGCGAGGACGCATGGGAGCAGGGCGGTCTTTGGTTCCGGCAAAGCCGATCACGCCGTCCATCTCCTTGATGAAAAACCAGGTCTTCTCGACGAGCTGGTTGTCCTCAGTGGTGAGGTTCATGTTGACGATGATATAACCGGGGAAGAATTTCTTCTTTGTCTCGGTCTTCTTGCCGCGGCGGATCTCGGAGACCATTTCGGTGGGAACGAGAACTTCGCGGATGTATTCGGTCATGCCTTCGGCTTCCGCGTCGCGCATGATCCGGTTGCGAACTTTTCCCTCTTGTCCGGAGAGCACTTGGACGACGTACCACTGGTCGCGGAATGTTTTGGTTTCAGACATGACGGGTCGGTCGGAGAAGGGGTGAGAACAGAGACTCGGCGCTTAGCGGCCGAGGTTGGTGAAGAAGCCTACGATGAGGACGTGGAAGAAGTCCCAGAATTGCACAAAACCGGCGAGCAGGATCATCGCGATGAGCACCACGATGGTCGAGTCCACGAGTTCCTTATATTTCTTGAGTCCCTTGATTTTCGGATCCGACTCCCACGGCCAGCTTGCCTTGCGGAGTTCGCCTTTGACCTCACCAAGGAACTCCGAGATGGAAACCCATTTGAGGACGGTGACGACGATGCCTGCAATGAGCAAGGCATACAAAATTCCGGACCAGATCCAGCTTTCGCCAATTTTAAAGTGCTCCAGAAACTGCATGAGTGGATTTTGATTACGAGGGAATTTGAAAGGTGGCACGGAAGGTGGGACTCGAACCCACAACCAACGGTTTTGGAGACCGCTACTCTACCAATTGAGCTACTTCCGTTTTGAGGCGACTGAAGGGCACCCCGTTTTACCGGAGTGCCCCGAGATCGTGCGTTCGGATCTGGTCGGGTGACCCGATCCGAAGCCTCTTCGCAAAGGATTACTTGATGATTTCACCCACGCGGCCGGCACCCACGGTGCGGCCACCTTCGCGGATGGCGAAGCGCATGGTTTGCTCCATGGCGATCGGAGTGATGAGCTCGACTTCCAGGTTGATGTTGTCACCTGGCATCACCATTTCAACGCCTTCTGGGAGCTTGATGCTGCCGGTCACGTCGGTGGTGCGGAAGTAGAACTGCGGACGATAGTTCGAGAAGAACGGGGTGTGGCGACCGCCTTCTTCCTTCGAAAGGACGTAGATCTCGGACTTGAAGATCGTGTGTCCCTTGACGGTGCCGGGCTTGGCGATGACTTGGCCGCGCTCCACTTGGTCCTTCTTGAGACCGCGGATGAGGAGACCGACGTTGTCACCGGCACGACCTTCGTCGAGGAGTTTGCGGAACATTTCGATGTCGGTAACGGTGGTCTTCTGCGTGTCGCGGATACCAACGATTTCGACTTCTTCCATCTTCTTGATGATACCACGCTCGACACGGCCGGTGCAGACGGTTCCACGACCTTCGATCGAGAACACGTCTTCGACGGGCATGAGGAAAGTCTTGTCGATCGGACGCTCAGGCTCGGGGATATAGGAATCCACGGCATCCATGAGCTTCATGATGTTTTCCATCTGGGCGGCATCGCCGTCGAGGGCAGCCTTGGCGGAACCCTTCACGATCGGGATTTCGTCGCCTGGGAATTCGTAGGAGGAAAGGAGGTCACGGACTTCCATTTCGACGAGCTCGAGGAGTTCTTCGTCGTCCACGAGGTCCACTTTGTTCATGAACACCACGAGGGCGGGCACGCCGACTTGGCGGGCAAGGAGGATGTGCTCGCGGGTTTGCGGCATTGGGCCGTCTGCGGCGGACACCACGAGGATGCCACCGTCCATTTGGGCAGCACCGGTGATCATGTTCTTCACGTAGTCAGCGTGGCCGGGGCAATCGACGTGAGCGTAGTGGCGCTTGGCGGTCTCATATTCCACGTGGGCGGTGTTGATCGTGATACCGCGCTCACGCTCTTCGGGAGCTGCGTCGATGTCCGCATAGCTCTTCTTCTGGGCGAGTCCCTTGTCTGCAAGGGTGTTGGTGATCGCCGCGGTGAGGGTGGTTTTGCCGTGGTCAACGTGGCCGATGGTGCCGATGTTAACGTGCGGTTTGTTGCGCTGGAATGCTTCTTTAGCCATGGTGGTTGTTGGTTCTGCTTGAGACTGTTGAGATTTATCGTGATCGCCCTGGAGCTCGCGGGGGGAATTGAACCCCCGACCTCATCCTTACCAAGGATGCGCTCTACCCCTGAGCTACGCGAGCGATATGGATATCAAATGTGGATGTCACTCCTCCTTCGACCCGACAAAAGAACCGCGACTTGTCTCAATGGGTGAGACCAGACGCGGCGCCCCGGACTTGATTTGGGGAAGAGCGGGCGGACCTTAACAAAGCCGACCAGTCTGTCAAAAAAAAACTCGATGAAAAGAAAAAATCTTCAGATCCCCGGAAAATGGGCGATTGCAGCCACAAATCGAGGCTGGTTTTTGCATTTCCGCAACCCGAATTTGCGGCAATCCCAAATCAGGCCAATAATCGAAATCTTGAGCCTCGCGGGTCATTTGGGATCGTCGGAAAGGCCGGGAAATTTTTCCGCGCCCTGAATTTCAAGTGAGGTCCATGGAGAATTGGCCGCAGCAAGCAGTGTGGCCAGGGGTGATGGGGAAGTTTGCTCCACAGGGGCATTGCGGAGAGACGCCACGGTAGCGGCGGGATCGAGGCGGTTGAGCGGATACATGGCGTAGCCAGCTCCGATGTCGATGCCATCGCTGGCGCGCATTTCAAAATGCAGGTGAGCGGGGTAATAGCCATTCGCGGTGCCGACCGTGCCGATCCTCCCACCCCGGGCGACGAGCGAGCCGATGGCGACGTCGATACGGTTCAGGTGGGCATACATCGAGTGCAGGACCTTGCCATCCGGCGCACGGTGACCGACGACGATGATTTTCCCCCAGCCGGGAGAGGGCTCACCGGCGTAGAGGACCAGCCCGTCGGCGGTGGCGAAAACGGGATCGCCGAGGTCGGTATTCATGCCGCCGATGCCGTTCAGGTCGTCGCCGGTGTGATGTCCGCCGCGTTTTTCTTTCATTTCACAGAATTTCTGGGCGTTGTAAACCAGACCGCCGTGCTCCGAACCCATCGGCGGATCGAAGCGCGTGGCCGTGGGGATGCTGACCGTCTGCCAGGCCGAAAGGAAATGAAAGCGATGGTCCGGCTCACCGCTGGCGGGCATCGCGAGCGGCACCGCGGCATCCTGGAAGCCGATCCGCTCGCCCGGGGCCTTGTTGCCAACACGGGAAACCACCACCCCGACGATCACCGCCGCGGCGACCAGGGTGAGGAGCACCATCAGATTGGGCGAGGGCTTGCGCACGCCGCGATCATGGAAAGACGCCCGCCAACAATCAAGGCTGCGGTTTTTTCCCGCCTTCCATCTTTGACAATCCGGAATCGGGGGGACAGTTTCGCGCCGCAAACCAGCACTTCATTACTCCCATGGCCTACGATCTCATTGTCATTGGTGGCGGCCCAGCCGGCTACGTCGCCGCCATCCGCGCCGCCCAACTTGGAAAATCCGTCGCATGCGTCGAGGCCGACCGCGCCGGCGGCACCTGCCTCAACTGGGGATGCATCCCCACCAAGGCACTGCTCAAGAATGCCGAACTCTATCAGACGCTCATCCACAAGAGCGCCGAGTTCGGATTGAAAATCGAGGGACTTTCCTACGATTGGTCCGCAGTGATCGGTCGCTCGCGCAAAGTTTCGGACCGCTTGGCAGGCGGCATCGAGTTTCTCTTCAAAAAGAACAAGATCGACTACGTGCGTGGCTTCGGTTCCATCGAAGGCACTGGCAAAGTCGGAGTGACGGCTGCCGATGGGACACGCACACTGCTCGAAACCAAGGACATCCTCATCGCTACCGGCTGTAAATCCCGTGGCCTGCCTCCCCTTCCCTTCAATGGCATTTCGGTGATCGGCTCCAAGGAGGCGATGACCTTGCCGGTGCAGCCCCGCGAAATGATCATCATCGGCGCAGGAGCGATCGGTGTGGAGTTCGCATACATTTACAATGCCTTCGGCACCAAAGTGACCCTCGTCGAAATGCTGCCGCGCGTGCTGCCGGTCGAGGACGATGAAGTGGGCGATGCACTCGAAAAATCCCTCATCAAACAAGGCATCCGCTGCCTCACCAACACAAAGATCACCGCCATGGCCGATCATGGATCGCATGTCGAACTCACCCTCGATGGACCCAAGGAAAACGGCACCATCCGCGCCGATGTTTGCCTCGTGGCGATCGGTATCCAGCCCGTGCTTCCCGGCGGCATGCAGCCCGCGCTTTCCGAGCGTGGTTATATCCAAGTGGGCGATCGTTATGAAACTTCCATCCCCGGCGTCTATGCGGCGGGCGACATCACCGGCCCACCCTGGCTGGCGCACACTGCATCCTTCGAAGCTGTGCAAGCGGTGGAAGGACTCTATGTCGAAGGCCACAAGCCGCGCAAGGTTACCAATTTCCCCGGCTGCACCTACTGCCATCCACAAGTGGCCTCCGTCGGAAAAACAGAGCGCGCGCTCAAGGAAGCCGGTGTCGAATACGTCGTCGGAAAAATTCCCTTCGTCGCCATCGGCAAAGCCATCGCTTCGGGCGAACCAGAAGGATTTGCAAAACTCCTCTACGGCAAAAAACACGGCGAACTGCTCGGCGCACACATCATCGGTGAAAACGCCACCGAACTCATCGCCGAAATGGGCCTTGCACTCGATCAGGAACTCACCGCCGAAGAAATCCACTCGACCATCCACGCGCATCCGACGATGTCCGAGGTGATCCACGAGGCCACGCTCGCCGCGGAAGGCCACGCGATCCACTTCTGAGAGAGTTTGGAGCTTGGAGCGAAGAGCTTCGGGAAAGATTCACGAGCCTCTGCCGGTGCTCTGCCGGCGGAGGCTTTTTTCTTGTCGTTGCATGCCTCAATCGGGTGACAGTGATTTTTCCGCCGAAAGAGGTAGTATTAGCACCTGCTCATGATCCGCCGCGTTTTCCTGCTCTGCCTTTTCCTTCCATCACTCGTTTGGGGAAATCCCTCCCAACGTCAGATGGAAGCCCTGGACCGCGGGCTGGTGGCGGTGAAACAGGGCGACGGCAAGGTGTTTCTCAGTTGGCGCTTGCTCGGCACGGATGCGCAGGAAACGGCCTTCGATGTCTATCGGGTGAAGGATGGAAAAAACACGCGCTTGAATGACAAACCGATCACCGATGCCACCTGCACCATCGATCCCGAAGTGGCGGATGAATACTTCGTGCGCAGTGTGCTCAAGGGCAAGGAAGGCGCGGCATCGGCCCCATCCAAGCCGCTCGATCACAACTATATCGAGTTTCCCATCCAACCCATCGATGACTACCGCCCCGGTGATGCCTCTGCGGCGGATCTG
>JALOTR010000636.1 GCA_025457805.1 Akkermansiaceae bacterium
GAATTCGGATGGAAAGGACGTGGCCTGATGTTTTTCCAACGTCATTCACGCGAAGTCACGGTCGCTGGAGCACTCGTTCTCCTGATGGGCACGCTCGCGGTTTTCACTCCGCACTTTTTTGACCTCCAGCCATTCCTTTCCCGACTCACTTCGCAAATGCCTGCGCTGGTGGCGGCGATCGGCATCGCTTTGGTGATTATATGTCGTCAAATTGATATCTCCATCGGCGCGCAATTCAGCATGTGTGCCATCATCGCAGGCGTCGCCGCCAATGCCGGCTTGCCGCTTCCTGTCGTGGTTCTCACTTCCATCGCAGCCGGGGCCTCGATGGGGGCCTTCAATGGATTTTTTGTCGCATGGATGGGCCTCCCGAGCATCGTGGTCACCCTGGCGACCATGGTGGCGTGGCAGGAAGTTCTGCGGCTATGGCAACAAGGACGCATGCTGGCACTGCCTGCGGGCATCCAATGGTTCGGCCTCAGCCAGGCCGCCGGGCAGACCTTGGTGATCACGCTGAGTTTTGCCCTGCTGATCGCCGCGGCATGGGCCATGCGGAATCTATCCATCGGCCGTTTCATTTATGCCACCGGCTCGGATGCGGAAGCGGCACGCTTGGCAGGCATCGATCCCAAACGCACGACCTTCGGCGTCTTCATCGGCATGGGTGCGCTCGCCGGCTTGGCGGCTGTGTTGAACCTCGTGCAGTCGCCGCAGATCCAGCCGAATTGTGGCGATGGGCTTGAATTGAAAACCATCGCCGCCGCTGTCGTGGGTGGCGTGGCCATCAGCGGCGGCCGTGGCACCTTGTGGGGTGTCCTGCTTGGCATGTTGCTGCTGGTGAATGTGAATCCCGCGCTCACCCATTTTCACCAACCGCCGTATTGGGAAAAGGCCATTCAGGGCCTCGTCATCATCGTCGCCGTGATGGCCGACGGCCTCCGCAACCGCAAGCAGCTTCTCTGAACCATGCCAAGCCACCGGAAATTCTCTATCAAGTCCCTGCTCGCACGCCATGAAATGGTGCTGCTGCTGGTGATTGTGATCGAGGTGCTGCTTTTCGATGCGCTGGGCCGGCGGTTTCTAACAGGCGGCAACGTCGCGAACATCTTCCGCCACTCGGTGGAAATCGGATTGCTCGCCCTCGCGATGACGCCGGTGGTTCTCACAGGTGGCATCGACCTTTCAGTAGGCTCGATGATGGGGCTCTGCGCGGTGCTGTTCGGCATGATGGTTCATGTGCTCGGGCTCGATCCCTGGCTGGCTGCAGTTCTGACCATCGGTTGCGGCGCGCTGGGCGGCGGCCTGAATGCGGCCTTGATCACGCGATTCAAACTTCCGCCCTTGATTGTCACACTGGGAACTTTCTCTTTGTTTCGCGGCCTTGCAGAAGCGCTCACCAAGGGATCGCAATCCTACTCCTCCTTCCCGCCATCCTTCCTCGCGCTTGGAAATGCCAACATCGCCGGTCTCCCCGCGCAAATCTGGGTGTTCCTCGTGGTGGCCATCGGCATCTATGTGTGGGTGCATCGCACGACTTTCGGGCGATCCTTCTATGCCATCGGCTACTCTCCCGAAGGCGCTCGTTATGCCGGAATTCCCGTGGCGCGAAACACCAGCCTCGCTTATATCATCGCCGGGGCTCTCGCGGGACTCGCATCTGTCATCCTCGTCGCCCGACTCGGAGAAGCCCGGGCGAATGCAGGGATCGGCTACGAGTTGCTGGCAATCACCGCAGTCGTGCTTGGTGGTGTGAGCATCTTCGGCGGATCCGGCACGGTTGCAGGCACCTTGTTGGGATGGATTTCCCTCGCGATTTTAAACAACGGCCTTACCCGTATCTCCGATTATCGCATCATGGATCAACCGGTATCCAGCGTCGCCCGCGAACTCTCCGGCCTGCTCACCGGAGTGCTCCTGCTCGCCGCTCTTGCCATCGGTGCCGCCACAAAAAATCTCGCCAGCCGCCGTGCTCATCGACAGTCTTTCGCACAAAATCCAAACCCCAAACCATCCTCATGAAACGCAAAACCTTCATCGCCGGTCTCGCCGGTTTCGCCACGCTTCCCTTCGTCTCGTGCAGCAAATCCGAGTCCTCGGACAAGCTCACCATCGCCCTCCTCCTCAAGAGCAAGGGCAACCAATACTTCGTCACCTGCGAGCGCGGGGCAAAACTCGCCGCCGCCGAACTCAATGCCGACCTCCGCGTCGATGGCCCGATAAGCTCGGATCCCGCCAAGCAGAATGAGATCGTGGAAAACTGGATCACCGATGGCGTGGACGTGATCGTTGCCGCTTGTGAAAACAAAGACTCGATTTCCACCGCACTTCGCAAGGCCCAGGCTGCGGGCATCAAGGTGGTCACTTATGATGCGGACGCCCAGCCGGATGCGCGTTCGTTTTTTGTCAACCAAGCCACCGCCCAAGGCATCGGCGAGCAGCTCATCGATACCGCCGCGGAACTCATCGGCAGCGAAGGCGAGTTCGCCATTCTAACAGGATCGCTCACCTCGGCGAACCTCAACGAATGGATCAAATACATCAAGGAGCGCCACGCCGCGAAGTATCCGAACATGAAACTCGTGGATCTCAAGCCCTGCGATGACCAGAAGGACAAGGCCCAGCAGGAAGCCACGAACATCCTCAGCGCCCATCCCAATCTCAAAGCCTTCGTCGCCGTGAGTTCACCCGCTGTTCCCGGCGCTGCGGAAGCGGTGAAACAGGCGGGCAAGACCGGCGTGGTGAAGGTGGTGGGACTCGGTCTGCCAAGCGAAACCAGCGCCTACGTCAAGGAAGGGGTCACCCAGGGCGTGATCCTCTGGAATGTCGAAAACCTCGGCTACCTCGCCACCATGGCCGGG
>JALOTR010000637.1 GCA_025457805.1 Akkermansiaceae bacterium
AGGCCTTGCTCGACTTCGTCGAGTGGCAGGCGGTCCTGGAGATCGGTGTGGGTTTCCCCGGCGAGATCCGCGATGCCGCGCATCACGTCGGACAGGCGTTCACGCGTCGCAAAGTAGCGCTCGCCGAACATGGATTCGCTCACGGTGCGGAGGAGAAATCAGTAGTTGGTGGAAGGATCCGCGGCAGCCTGGGCGGTGGCCGGGTCGGTCTTCATGGCCAGCAATTGCGAGACCGTGACGAACTTGAAACCGCGGCGCAGCAGGCCATCGATGGTGGCGGGCATGGCGTCCACTGTCTGAGCGTGGAGGTCGTGGGCCAGCACGATGCCACCGGCGGTAGTGCCGCTGAGGATGCGCGAGGTGACCACGCTGGGACCGGGGCGTTTCCAGTCGAGCGGATCGACGGACCAGAGGATGGTGGGATAGCCGAATTCCGCGTGGACCATTTCGCGCTGGCGCTGGAGCAGGCCGCCGTAGGGTGGGCGCATCGTGCGCATTTGCACGCCGGCGGCGCGGGAGACGGCCTCGCGGCAGCGGGTGAGTTCGTTGCGGACCTCGCCATCGCTCAACTTGCTGAGCAGGCGGTGGGTGTGGGTGTGGTTGCCGATTTCATGGCCCTCGGCCACGGTGCGACGGACGATTTGCGGGTAGAGATCCACGCTGCGGCCGATGACGTAGAAGGTGGCTTTGACGTTGCGGGCGCGGAGGATATCGAGCAGGCGGGGAGTGTTCTGCGGGTGCGGACCGTCATCGAAGGTGATGGCGATGAAGTTCCCGGAAACCATCACGCGGGAGAAGGTGACGCCTGCGTTTTTGGAGAAATTCGAGTTATGGGCCATGTCCGGATTGCGCGGGACCGGGCCTTGCACGGAGGGCGTGCGGTAGGCGGAGTTGGCCGTGGTTTTCACCGGAGCCGCGCCAGCCGGGGCGTTGACCTTGGGCTCCGGCTTGAGCGGTGCGGCGGCGGAACAACTGCTGAGCGCAGCCGTGGCGAGAAGAAATCCGCGGCGGGAAAGCGGGGATGCGGCGTCTTGTTCCGGATCCTTATTTCCAAGCGAGGCGCTGAGGAAACGGTATCCGAGGGTGTGAAGGGGATTGGACATGCGGGATGAGCGGTGGGGAAAGTTTCGAAGATGTTACGGATTTCCTTCAGAGTGTCACGCCTCGTTTTTTCTGGAATCGGGGTGTGGTTTTGAACTTGGGGATGAAAGCCGGTCTGGGGGAGGCGAGGGAACCACTGAATCACTGAGAACCACTGAAGGAACTGAGGTGCGGGCGTTGAGAGATCGGCGTCGGCTTTTCCTTGGGTGGAAGGGCAGAGTTGAACCACAGATTACATAGATTGACACAGATTGACACAGATTTGGAGGGGTGTTTTGGGCTGATGTGTCTGGTAGATTTATATGAACCAAGACCATTTCCGCTTTGCGTCCCTTGGCGGCCTTCTTGTCCGGCATAGCTGAAAGCGACGACGGATGCGCCTTTGCGTTCCATATTCGTTTTCCCGCCATGCTGAATAACCCATCCGTGCACCCCGTTGGGGTTTAGGGTTGTGTGTGGGGGCGCGATTCCAGGGTGCCACGGCACCCTTCGCTATCGACCTTGCCCCCGATTGGGGGCGGGTGGAAGCGAAGGGAACTGGGCTCTTCAGGGCTGGGTTTTGGCTTGCTGGCCAAAGGCCTTGTCGAGCTTGTCGAGGATGGCAATGCCTTTTTTGACCGAGCCGCGTGCAGCCATTGCCCGGAAACGGGTTTCGGCATCGAACTCGGCGATGCTGATGGTGGCGAGTTCTTCCACCAGCTTGTTGACGCTGATGTCACGATGTTTCGCCAACTGGCGGAGGCGGGCATGTTTGTCGTCGGGGAGTCGGATGGTCAGGGTGTGAAGTCTTTGAGATTATTGGTGACGATGGTATCAGCAGAACCGGCCAAAGCGAGTTCGATCAGATGGTTGTCGGCTTCATCGGGCAGATTGGGTCGCCAGAGGAAATACACTTTTACCCAATCCGTGACGGAGAGAAGAGCTTCGAAGAGGGATTGCCTCTCTGCGGCGGAAAGAGAGCATTTGGCCATCAATTCGGATCTGCCAAGAAGGTCCTCGTATTCGTGAAACAAGGCAGCTCCCATGATTGGCCGCGCCTTCCCCAAGAGGCATGCCCGGACAACGTCGCGGTTTTCTCCGGCCGGGCTCAAGATCGCAGCGATGAATACATTGGTGTCCAAAACAATGCGTGGAAGCATTGGTATTTGATAGCACGGGTGCTGTCACACAGCAATCCCAAACTTTCCTGAAACTTGGGCTGAATGAAAAGCAGCAAAGCATCGAACGGGACTGCCAAGGCAGGCAACGGAGCCAGAAGTAAACTGAAGAACAGATGCCATTCTCAATCCCCTCTGCGTCCCTTGGCGACCTTTGCGCCTTGGCGTTTCGAATTCTTTTCGTTCATCAAACGCAGAGCGTTATCCGGTCCTAAGGCTCGAAGCAGGTTCCCTGATTGAGTGCGTGGATGGCGGATTGGCCGGGGACTTGGAAGGAATAGGATTGGCGCAGGGTTTCTCCGAGGTAGGTTTTGGCGGATTCGACGGCGGCGGGGAGGGGGAGGCCGTGGGCGAGGCCGGCGGCGATGGCGGCGGAGAGGGTGCAGCCGGTGCCGTGCGAGCCGGGCACCGCGATGCGCGGGGCGCTGAAGCGGAACACCTCGCTACCATCGACGAGCAGGTCCAGGCACTCCGGGCCGTCGAGGTGGCCGCCTTTGAGGAGGACGGAGGTTTGAAACAGGCGGGACAATTCAAATGCCGCTTCCTCGATGGCGGCTGCATCGGGGATTTTCCGGCCCAGCAAGGCCTCGGCTTCGTGGAGGTTGGGCGTGATGACGCGGGCGATTGGCAGCAGGATTTCGCGGTAGGCGGCCATGGCGTCGGGTTCGAGCAAGGGATCGCCGGTGGAGGCGATCATCACAGGGTCCACGACCACTTGCAGGGTGGGGTGGGATTTCAAAAGATCCGCCACGGCGATCACATGGCGGGCGGAAAACAGCATGCCGGTTTTGACGGCGGCAATGGGGAAGGAATCGAGCATCAGGGAAACCTGGTCCGCGACTATCTCCACTGGGACGGCGTGCACGGCGCGGACGATATTGGCGGTTTCCGAGACCACGCAGGTGACGGCGGTGAGACCGTGGACGCGAAAGTGTTGGAAGGTCTTGAGGTCGGCCTGGATTCCGGCTCCGGACGAGCAATCCGATCCGGCGATGCTGAGTGCCACGGGCGGGGTGTGGGTCATGGCTTTTGATAGCGGCGGTCGGCGAGCGCGCAATCCTCTTTCACGCTCTTTCGTGCTTGGCAGTTTCTGCAAGAGTCGGAACGATCATGACCATGGCAGCTGCGATGCGCGAATTCGAGGGACTCCGGGTCAAGGTGGACGATGTCGTCTACATGCCCAGCCTCGACACACCGCCGGAGAAACCGCATCCCTTCGTGTATTTCATTTCCATCCACAACGACTCGCCCGTGCCGGTGACCATCCGCGGCCGCAAGTGGGTGGTGCGGGAGGACGATGGCGAGGTGACGGTGGTTGAGGGCGATGGTGTGGTCGGGCAAACTCCGGTGATCGATCCCGGCGGGCATTTTTCCTACAACAGCTATCACGTCGTGGCCGGCGGAGCGGCGGTGGAAGGCGCGTTTTTCGGCGAAACGGCATCCGGCGAGTGGGTGTTTACGCGCATCCCGGAGTTCCGGCTCGATGTGCCGAATTGGGCTTGATTCAGCCGGAAATGACAATGTCCATCGCGATGTCGTGCGGCTCGGAATGCGTGTTCGGCACGAGTTGGTGGGCGAAACAAACGCCGATTTTTAAAGCAGCGGGCCGGGCTTGGGCGAGCAAACGATCGTAAAATCCCCGCCCGCGACCGAGGCGGCCGCCTTGGGGATCGAAGGCGAGGCCTGGGCAGAAAAAGGCGTCGATTTCCGATGGCTGCACTTCCGTGAGGCCGGGTGCGGGTTCCAGGATTCCAAATGCTCCCGGAATCAAATCCTGCGCCGGATCCGCGACGATGTGGAAGGTGAGGTGCTCGCCATCGACGCGCGGATAAACCCAGCGCAGGCCGGGGCGGGGGAGGCAGGTAAGTTCTGTGAGGTCGGGTTCGCCGGGCAGCGCGGAGAAAACGGCGATCGTTCGAAGCTCCGGTCGTGCAGACAAGCATTCATCGAGCGCGCGGCAAACTGGCTGCGAGTCTCTCGTTTCCAAAAGAGACATCGACCGCATGCGGGAGCGGAGGAGTTTTTTCGCGGTGATGGAATCGGGAATTGCCACTTGCCAAGGCGGGTTGCGCTCCCATGTTTAGCGGCGGTGAAGGGCCTCTTGCAAGCAGCGACGATTTTATCCCTCGGCACGGCAGGCATGCGTGCGGATGAGGCCAAGCGCGCCTTCGAATGGGATGGCCCCAAAGTGGTGCAGAGTGCGTTCACGCAGGATTTGGGAATGCTCGATTCCGAGCGCGATGACTATGCCACCAATCTGGCAAGCATCGCCGTGAATCGAATCGTGGCCGACAAGGCGGACAAGGCATCCATCGACGAAGCGCGCAAGATGCTCGCGCTGGCGCTGCATCTTTCGCCCCGCAACAAGCGGGCAGTGGTGGTGAATTTCCAACTCTCACGCGGCGTGCTTCCG
>JALOTR010000638.1 GCA_025457805.1 Akkermansiaceae bacterium
CAGCCACATCCGCCACTGCATGGTGGCACTGCGAGCACTCAGTGCATAGGGCAGCACATTGATGAGAAGGAAACCCACAGGAAATGCTGCGATAGTTCCGAAAATCCATCCCCACCCTTGAATGAGCGGATGCGCCACAGCCACCAGCACCGAAAGCGGGATCCATACGGCGAGAAGGCGATATTCCAGCAGATGCATGCCACGCAGCGCAGCACCTTCGCCGGCATCTCCCCGTTTTCCGAGGCCCCGTCCACCGAAGACGCGGAACATCGCGGTCACAGCGCGGTTGCCGAGGGCATCGACGGATTCAGTATGCATAGCCGATGGCAAAATGAAAGGTGCCGGTGGGTTCGCCCACGTCGCGGGTGAGATTGTAGCCGTATTCCAGACGCACCGGACCAATGGGAAGATCCAGGCGGACGCCGAGGCCTGCCGCCATTTCAATGCTGCTTGTGCCGATGTCCTCGAAGTTTCGCGACAAGGTGCCGGAATCAAAGAAGGCCACAGCCTTCACCGAGCCGGTGATGTTGCGGATCAATTCGAGGTTCGTATTCCACATCCCTTCGCCTCCCGTGGGATATCCGCCGAAGGTGGGGCCGAGTTCGCGTTCGGGAAAACTCCGGATACTGCGCGCGCCGCCATTGAAGAGGCGGAGGTCGATGGGCAAATCGCCACTGTCACCGGATGGAACGAGCACACCCCACTCACCGCCGAATCCGAGATGATAGTTGTTGTCGATCTTGTGATACCAACCGCCGGTGAGGCCAGCCCTGATATAAGATGTGGAGAGATTCCCCACTGCCGCGCCGGCTGATCTCGATCCGTGGATTGGTATAATTCGTTTCTCCCAGTTCGGAAACAGGCAGGCCATCGCCCTCGATGTTCACGAGTCCGCTTCCCACCAATACGTCCAGCGTGTAATGCGGGCCGAATCTCCATGTCACCTTGCCTTCGAGGCCGGTTTCAAAGGTATCATATCCCTCGCGGCCATAGATCAATGCATAAGCCCGGGCGGTGGCGGAAACATCGGAGCCATACAACCAGGGATCCGTCACCCGCACATCGCCGAGAACGCCACGGGAGCCGAATTCAAAGCCCGAGTTCAAGCCCCAGAGATTTCCCATCAGGTTGCGGTCCGCATAAGTCGTGCGGAAAATGAACCCCTGATAGGAACCAAAACCTGCGGCGAAGCTCACCTCGCGGGCGCGGGCTTCGTCGAAATGCAAATTCGCATCCACCAGGCGATCGCCCACCACCTCGGTTTCCACACTGGCCGCACCGAAGGCTCCCGTGGCGAGCAATTCGCGCAGGCGTTTGTTCATGGCCGCCTCGTCATACCACTCGCCCTCCATGTCTTTCATGCGGGCAGCGATGCGTTCCGGCTTGGTGCGTTCCAGCCCTTCCATCCGGATATCTCTCAGGCGGACGCGGGTTCCGAGATCGATGGAAAACTCCGGAATGAACTTCCCATTCGCCACGGTGTGGCCCATGCGGATCACGGCATCCGGATAACCGCGGCTTACGGCCGTTTGTTCCACCGCATTGCGCATGGCATTGAGATTCGCCGTGGTGGCATCCTTGCCGACAAATGGTGCCGCCGTGGTGGATGTGAGTTTCACCCCGCGGCCATCGCTGCTCTTCACCACCGGCGTGCCGATGGTATGAATGGAACCCGGAGAAACCTCGATGCGGATGCTGACAAAGCCGGTTTGCGGATCGGTCGGGCGATCCTGCAACACAGCTTCCGCCGCCCAGTAGCCGGTGGCGTTGAGTTCCTGTTTCACATTGGCAAGACCAGCCGCCACATCGCCCTCACGGAAGGGTGGAGCCCCGGCGATGATGGGGCGGTCTTTTTCGGCAGGACGCGCATAAAGCCTCGAAAGTTTCTTGGCTTGGGCTGCCGGCACCCCGTTCACCGTGACTTTCCCGAGCGAAAGCCGCCCACCTTCCTGCACGGTGAGAACGATCGATTCGCGACCGGCGATCCGCCAATCCACAACGGCATCCGCATAACCATCCTTGCGAAGCACCTGGCGCAGCAGGAATGCCGCATCATCCGCCCGCGGTGGGGAAGCTGCCGAGGCACGCACGTGTTCCAAGCGATCCCCGAGCAGAGAAAGTGCCTGGGTGGAACTCATGCTTTTCAAGCCCTCGATGAACACGCGTGTCTCCGCAGCCGCGACGATGGCTGTTAGAAACAAACAGGTGATGGAGCGGAGCAGGTTCATCAACGGAATGAAAAGCGCCAGATGGCAAGCACGCGGGAGTCCCCTTCCTCGCCGAGCCCGGCGGAGACATACCATCGGTCCGTGATGGCAAGGGTGGCGGTGGAAAAGGACTCGCTGGTATAAGGATCCGCTTCTGCAATGGAGAAATCCACGCGATCGAGAAGACCTAACAGAGGCCGGAGCTGACGACCCACCGCGAAGCGGCCACGGCGGAGTTCCTCGGCCAGCAACTGCATGGCCCGGGTGGATGCCATTTGCGGATCTTCCAGCCCGGTGGTGGTGGTGCCGGTGGCGAGCAGGGTCATGATTTCATTTTCCGGCAGCGGCGGATTGGAGGTCAGCACGAGTTGTGGGTTCGAGGCGCGACCATAGACATAAGCATTCACCCGGTAAGGACGAGGCTCCGCCGTTCCGCGGATTTCCAAAATGGGATCAAGTCCGGTGGCAGGCGTGAAGCGGACAAATCCCGACTTCACGGTGAGCGTGCTGAAGGGAAGCGAGGCGCGGAGATTGGTGATGCGGACATCGCCATTGGGCGCGGGCTTGCCAATGGTGCCGCCAATTCTGATATCTCCATCGATGCGGCCGGAAGCGATGTTGCCACGGATGAGAAAAGAGTTCTCCGTTTTGGCGCGCAAGTTGAGCGTCCAATTGCGGAATGGCTCGGGCACGGATTGGGCGGGATTGGAAGGTGCATCCAGTTTCGGCAATGCCGCCGCGGAGGGGCCGGTGAAAGGCGTGCCGATCGGCAGGATCTCGATGTCACGATAAAACAAACTGTCGATCACGCCGAGGTCGCCGCTCACCGTGGCCGTCGCCCATGGCCCGCTCACCCGGATGTCCGCATTGCCGCGCACGATGAGCGAATCATTTCTAACAACCGGCAGGTGATTTCCCGTGATGCGGATGTCCAGCGCGCCCGGCTTGCCGCCATCGAGCGTGAGGCTCCCGCCGCCGCCGATGCTGCCTCCGGCGATGGAGCCCTTCAGATCGCGGAGGGTGATTTTTTCCAAACCCAGATCCACCGCCAAGCCGAGACCGGTGATGGCGGGGATGTTCTGATCCTTCATTTCGATCACGCCACCGCTCAATTCGAGAACTCCCTTGATCGCCGGAGCGCCGACATCGCCCGCGACCTCGACATTGCCCGTCAATACCCCGCCGATCCTGCGGGCGGGTGGCACGAGGGATGCAAAACGCGACAGATCGATGCGCGGAAGATCGACTCGGGCGGTGAGTTTTTCCGTTTTGATCAAGTCCGGTTTCTCCGCCCACTCGGCCGGGCGGAATGGCATGGAGGCATTGATGACCGCCGGTTGGAAATCCGGCGTGACCACACTGCCCACCACCGCGAGTTG
>JALOTR010000639.1 GCA_025457805.1 Akkermansiaceae bacterium
CCAGCCCTGCTGCGGAAACGACCACCAGCACAGCCACGCCCTACGCCCCGCCGAAGCAAGGATCGGCCGTCGCAGGGATGGGGCCGGATGCGCCATGGCCCGGCGCGCGCAGGAGTCTTTATATCATCATGGTGATGATTTTCCCGATCCTCCTGAACATCGGATTCGGCGCTGCGGCGGGCTTCCTGACCTCGCAGTTCGGTCCTGAAATCATGAGCATTGTGGGCATCGGCGTGGGATTGGTGCCACTGATTCTGTGGATCTACTATAGCCTGGCCCGCTTCGTGAATCTGGGGATGAGCCGCTGGTGGTTTTTGGGAAATTTCGTGCCACTGCTCAATTTCTGGGTGGGTTATCGGCTGTTTGCCTGTCCGGCGGGATATGCGGAGCACAAAAAACTCGATGGCGCGGGCATTGCCCTGGCCATCATCTATTGGCTCTTCGTTCTTTTGGTTATCCTATTCTTGGTCGCGATGATCGTCCTGTTCTTCGGCATGGCGGGTAGCCCGGAAATCCAGGAACGAATGCGCGAACTCATCGAAAACGCGCAAAAGAACGCCTCAAGGTCGTGATGCATCAATCCAAGATCGCGGACGAGCGCCGCGAAGCAGGCTCCATCGAGTGCTGGTGCCTGCACGGAGCTGTAGGCATGGCGGCGGATTTCCGATCCTTTGCCAAGCAGCTCGCATTGCGGAAAACCGGCACCCGCGCTGTGGACTTGTGGCGTTTTCTTGAGTGCCAATCGATGCCGCTGGCCAGCTTCGCGCAATCGCTCAACGCCGAGGCGGCAGGCGAGGTGAGTCGCGGTCATGGCAAGGCCCTGTTAGGCTATTCGATGGGTGGCCGCCTCGCGCTGCACGCACTCCTTGAGCTTGGCCATCCGTGGAATGCGGGCGTCATCATTTCCGCCCATCCCGGTTTGGAACCGGCCGCAGAGCGCCAAGCCCGCCGGGCCTCGGACACGACCTGGGCGACCCGGGCGCTGACTGGCAACTGGCAGGAATTCCTCACCGCATGGAACGCCCAGCCGCTGCTCGGCGGAGCCATGCGGGATCCCCAGGCATCATCCAGCCTGGTCATGCGCCGCAGGGAGATCGCCCGGAGTTATGTCGATTGGTCGCTCGGCGCGCAGGAACCGCTGTGGGACCGCCTCGCCGAAATCACCATCCCCGTGCTCTGGGTGGTCGGTGAAAACGATGCGAAGTTCCTCGATCTCGCTCACAAGGCTGTCTCACAAATCCCCAAAGCCACCCTCGCCATCGCGCCTCATGCAGGCCACCGCGTGCCATGGGAGGCGGAAGAATGGCTGGCGGAGGAGGTTTCCCGTTTCCTCTCGCTGGGTCGCTGAGCTTTCGCTCCGCCACCGCATATCCCGGGTTGCGGGCCTGCTCGGGATCGTCCAAAGTCCCACGCCATGTGGACTACTGTTCGTGAATTCGAGGACATCCGTTATGAAACCACGGATGAGGGAAAAATCGCCAAAATCACCATCAACCGCCCGGAAGTGCGCAATGCCTTCCGGCCGAAGACGGTGATGGAACTCCTCAAAGCCTTCGACCTCGCCCACGAGGATCCTGCCGTCGGCGTGATCATCCTGACCGGTGCCGGCGACCTCGCGTTCTGCTCCGGCGGCGATCAGAAAGTCCGCGGCCACGCCGGATACATCGGCGAAGACGGCATCCCACGCCTCAACGTGCTGGATCTGCAAAAGAAAATCCGCTCGCTGCCCAAGCCGGTCGTCGCCATGGTCGCCGGTTACGCCATCGGCGGCGGGCACGTGCTGCACATCGTTTGCGATCTCACCATCGCGGCCGATAACGCCCGCTTCGGCCAGACCGGCCCGAAAGTCGGCTCCTTCGATGGCGGGCTCGGTTCCAGTTACCTCGCCCGCATCGTCGGCCAGAAAAAAGCCCGCGAAATCTGGTATCTCTGCCGCCAATACAATGCACAGCAGGCGCTCGACATGGGCCTCGTCAACACCGTGGTCCCGCTCGCCGATCTCGAAAAGGAAACCCTCCAATGGTGTCGCGAAATGCTCGCCCACTCGCCGCTGGCCCTGCGCTGCCTCAAGTCCGCCCTCAATGCCGATTGCGACGGCCAAATGGGGCTGCTCGACCTCGCCGGCAACGCCACCTTGCTCTACTACATGAGCGAGGAAGGCCGCGAAGGGAAACAGGCATTCCTCGAAAAACGCCCGCCGGATTTCTCCAAATTCCCCCGCGTCCCCTGACCCCCGCCGCGAATGAGATGCCTGTACCGTCACTCTACTCGTCCCGGCATAGCCGATAGGCGACGACGGATGAGTGTCGCAGCCCCTGAAACCGCGCGAAGCTCCCCCGGGCGCGCCGACGTCCCCGTCGGCCCCGCGACTGAATCGCTCTGATGAAGGGACGGACCATTTATCAATACATCACCCAGACAGCACCCGCAGGCCAAACCCATCATTCGCCATCCAGAAATGCGATCCCGTTACCAGCCCAACCACCATCCCGGAGCCCCGGGTTCTGATAAATGGTCCGTCCCTCAGTCATGTTACAATTAAAAAACAAAATGAAGAAAACACATCTCTTGAAGATTTTAGCGGTGCTATATATCGGAACAGCCAGTGCGGCTCCTTACAAAGGCGTCGAAGTTTCCACTGATGAAGATAAGGTTGTTTATTACGATTCGAAAATCTTAAAAATAGTATCAGTAAATGTTACTGATAATAAAATATTGAAAATTGATGTACCGGAAAGAGTTTTTTCCTGCTATGCCTTCAGTGATACAATTGTTGCAATTACACACGACGGATTCTTTCATTTATACGTCAAAAACATTTTCAATAAGACAATTAAAGTAGAAAATACTTT
>JALOTR010000039.1 GCA_025457805.1 Akkermansiaceae bacterium
AAGCCACCGGACTGGTTCACTGCGGCCCGAGGAATTTCACCACGGCTTCAGTCCGGGTGCGGACGTGGAGTTTCTTGTAAATGTTATCAATGTGCGAACGGACGGTTTCAAAACCGATGCCGAGGTCCCAGGCGATTTCCTTGTAGAGGCTGCCTTTGGCGAGTTGTTCGAGGATCTGTTTTTCGCGGGGCGTGAGGTTGTGATCCTCGTTCTTCGCAGGAGGTCCCTTCTGGAAATGCTGAACCACCTTGCGCGCGATCGCGCTGGACATGGGTGAACCTCCAGCAAGCAGGTCGTCGAGGGCTTCCATCAGTTTTGCCGGGATGTCCCGCTTGAGCAGATAACCGGAAGCACCTGCGGCAAGCGCATCGAAGATCCGCTCGTTGTTATCATAAACCGTCACCATCAGGACCAGCGTCTCGGGATGGGCCGCCTTGAGTTTTCCCACACAGTCGATCCCGGACATGCCCGGGAGTTGGATATCCATGAGCACCACTTCAGGGGCCGCCGCGGCCATTCCCTCCAAGGCAAGCTCGGCGGATGGATAGTGTTCCAACAGTTTCCAATCCGGCGAGGACTGGATGATTTCGCTGAGGATGGCCCCGAGGGATGGATCATCCTCCACGATGGAGATTTCGTGAACCTTTCGTTTCATGGGTAAAGTATCAGGGACGCCTCGCCACCGGGCAACTCAATACCACGGAAGTGCCGCCGCCAGGCGAGGACTTGATCTCGCAGGTCCCGCCGATTTCCTTGAAACGGTGGGCCATGTTGTCGAGCCCGTGGCCTTTGGGGTTTCCGACCAGATCAAAGCCCCGGCCCGTATCACGGATCTGGAGCAGGATCGTTTCGCCATCGAATGCCACGGAAACAAACACCTCGCAGGGTCCGGCATGGCGCAGCACATTGTGCATCGCCTCCTTGAGGGCCAGCGCGACATTGTGCCGGAACTCGGAACCCAGCGGCAGGGCGGGCAGAAAAGACGGGATATCAAGCCGGCAGCGGATGTTGGAATCCCGGAACATGTCATCGGATACCCGGGCGATGTGCGATGCGAGATCATCCAGCGTGTCGTTGGATGGATCGACGGCCCAGACGAGGTCGTCCATGGCGACGACCAATTCACGGGCGGACTGGGTCACCTTGTCGAGATGGCGGCGTGAGTTGTCCGGTGATCTTTCCATTTCCCTTCTCGCGAGTGCCGCACTCATGTTGATGAAGGTCACGCGGGTGCCGAGATCGTCGTGCATGTCCCTTGCGATCCGCGTGCGGTCTTTTTCCAGAGCATTCTGAAATCTCAGCTTCTCCAGGGATCTCTTGGCTCTGGAGCGGTGGACGGAGAAAATGATGCCTGAAAGCACAGCTACAAAGCCAGAGGCGATGGCGGGCCAGAACCATGGCATCTGCCAGAACGGCGGATGGATCAGGATATTCACTTCCAAGGCATCCCCAAAGGTCGCTCCATCGCCTGCGATTCCCATCGCGCGGAAGGTATATCTTCCCGGTGGCACATTGACATAAGTCGCCCGCCGCGTATCGCCATCGATGACATTGAAAACCTCATCCCATGACAACACATAAGTCCCACCCGCGTGTGCGGCGGGAGGAAGTTCCTGAATGAAAAACCATTCTCCGTCGCGGGATTGGTCTCCATCGACAAGACCGAGAGCGGGATGATTCGGCCGCATGATGAGCTGGGCAATGGCAGGTTCCGCACCGTTGCGCCGCCAACCGGGAAGGGTTCCTGCCGGCGATGTGGTAACCGCATCATAGATATGGCCACCACTTTGCCAGAGCGGGGCATCGCGGCCGCCCGGCTCGTGCAAGGCGATGTTGTCGATGCCAAAGAAGCCCGTGGTATCCGGCGAACCGGACGAGAGCGAAACCCTGAAGCGCCGCGCGCCGTTGGGGATGTAAATGGGCTCCGTCCTGCGGGTCATGGCGGATTCCTCCACGCTGCTCTCCCATCCGGCGCTGCGCCCCACTGCGGCGAAGCGGGATTGGGAAATCACCCGGTCATCCACATCGAGGATCTGGCAGGCCAGCGTCATGCCCAACTCCGTATCACGCCAACGTTCGTCCACGCCCTCGAAGAGACAACGCAGTTTCACCTCACCTCCCGGTTGCTCGGGAACGAATCCAAAATCGAAGTCCAAGCGGTGAAGTCCGGACTCAAGTTCCAAAAGATCGGATGGCGATTTCCCGAGCGTGACAGGCTGCGAATCCACGAGCAGCGATGTCAGGCCGAGTTGGAACGAAGTGGGTGCGGCGCCCCGGCGGAGGCTTTCCGCGAATTGCTCGGGGCTGAACCTTTGATTTTGAGGAACGAAGAAAAAGTCCGTGGGATGCCGCGCCACGCCACTGATTCTCACTTCATCGATGAGTCCGGGAAAAGGCTCCGCCTCCGCATTGGTGGGGAAACTGCGGGCTTCATTGCCGATGGCGAAATCACCGAGATTGCCATTGAAGTCATTGGTCATGGAGCCACTGCCGATGCAATTGGCGGAAGTGAGACCGGGACGCAAGCGGGTCCAGTAGAGCTTGAGGTTGTTCGTTGCATCGCTGTTGCCATCATAAGTGACCGCCACATGAAACCAGTTCGCCGTATCGATCGCATCCGGTCCACTGGTGGGAATCGTGGCCACACCACCGCCCATGGCAGCACCATGGGGCAGCGGGAAGAACGCGAGAAACCCTTCCTTTTCAATCCGGAAATTGAAGATCCGGTCCTCGCCATCGCCTTCCATCGTCATGAGTGCCAGCGCGATGGTTTCCGAGTCACGCGGCATGACATCGAGCTTCACAATCATCTCATAAGTGAATGCGCCATCCGGGCCGAAGTAACGGAAGTCCGGGCGAACGTTATCGATTGACCCTTTGCTGAGATAGGGGTTCGCGACAAGGATGGCGCCCCTCAATCCCGAGGTGGAAGGGGTTCCTCCCACAGACGCATGGAAGGATACGGAGGAACCGAGTCCCTGGATCGATGCCTTGCCTGCCGCCGCTCCATTCAACAATCCTTCGAGCGGCGTGGCCCCGGGCACCGAGTTGACGAATGGAGGGGCGCGTTCATCGAGATGCCATAACTGCAGCGTGTGGGCGTCTGGTTGATACTCCAGAAACGCAGGCGGCTCCGCATTGACGCCGGAGTTCGCGACCACGAGCAGGCAAGCCACAAGCAGGGCTGGGATCGGGAATCTGGACCGGGTGGATCTTGCCATGCGTCGAAACGAAGTTGCTCCACTCAGACACGAAGCCCTGAGGAGTCAACCCCGGCGTTTCCAGCGACGGAGCTGCGGTCAGGCTTTCCGGCGACGGCGCAGCAGCGCCAGCATGCCGAGCGAGCCCACAAGGATCGAGGACGGCTCGGGGATGGCAGTGATGGTGATATAGGCATTGCCACTTCCTCCATTGAGGCCGGCAGTGGTGTCATCGTAGTTGAAGAGCCATTGCCCACCATTGAAGAAATAAGTGGTGTCATCGGCATAACCATCGAATTCACCGACGAGGGAGTCGTAGGCAAAGAGGGTGAACTTGTCGCCTTCGGTGTATTGGTTGAGCAGATCGATCAGACTGATGGTCGCACCTGCATTGATGGTCAGCAGGCCGTTGACATCGGTGAGATCGGCACCCGTTCCGCCGCCTTCGTATTCGAACTCATAGAGGGAACCACTGTTGAAGGTGGTGGCACCGTTGACGGTGACAGTACCCGGTGAGTTTCCAGGAGCCAGCACACCGTTGGCGGCGATGGTGAGAGAGGCGGAGCCGGAGCCGATCACGGCATTGCCCCGCAGCGTGGCGGTGCCGGTGACTGCGGAAACGGTCACAGCCGTATTGCCCAAGGAGCCATTCACAAAAAGCGTTCCGCCTGAAACCGTCGTCGCTCCCGTGTAGGTGCTCGATCCGCTGAGTGTCCAGGTGCTGGTATTGGATTTTGTGACGCTGACGACAGCCGACCCGTTGCTGATGGTGCCGGTGATCTGGTTGCCACTGGTGGTTCCGCCAAGTTCGAGTGTCTGGGCCGGGTTGTTCAGGGACTTGGTGACCGAGCCGATGCTGACGTTGGCACTGGTGGGATTGAGCAAGGTGGTCTGCACGGTGCCTGCGCCGAGATTGAACACATCGAAGCTGATGCGGCCGATGCCGGAGGTGACATTCGATCCGCTCGTGAATGTCAATGAACCGCCGCCGATCGGGGTGGAGGCATTGGTGGTGAGGTTGTGATTGATTCCGGCACCCGGTGTCGCGCGATCCGAAACGATGGATGAGTGGGTGGTGGTGCCTTGATTGATGGAGTAGAGATTGTTTCCACCATCGGTTGCAATGGCGAGCGTGGCCGTATTGTTCCCTGAAAACGTGATGATGGAAGCACTGCCCAGCGCGGCGGTGTTTCCGATGGTGAGTCTCCCGGAGGCGAGTGCGACGTTGGTTCCCGCGCCGGTGTTTGCGCCGTTGATGATGAGTTCTCCGCCTGCCACGGTGGTCAGATCCGTGTAGGAATTCGTGCCGGACAGAATCTGGGTGCCCGCACCGCTTTTGTTGAATCCGAGACCGGCAGAGCCGCCATTGGCAAGGGTGCCGGAGAAGTTATGGGTTCCGGAGGCAGGGTTCGAGAAAAGCCAGCGCACTGCGGCGGCTCCGTTGGTGATGGTGCCGCTGCCCGTGATACCGGCGGCCGTCAGGTCGCCGCTGGCGGCGGACAAGGCTCCCGTGCGGTTCATCTGGATGGTGCCCGCTGCCACGTCGAGGACTCCATTGACAACACTCGCCGCGCCTCCCGCATCGGTGCTTGTTAGAACCAGAGTGCCGGCTCCTTGTTTCACCAATCCCTGGCCGGTGGCGGTTTTCAATTCGCCCACGGTGAGAGTTCCAGCGGAGACGGTCACCGAGCGGGTTCCGGCACCGGTCGAAGTGACCGCACCTGTGCCAAGATCGAGATCATTGGATCCGGTGAATGTCACATCGCCATTCCATGTCTGCGCATTGTTGGTGGAGGAAACGATGGCGGATCCGCTCGTATTATCGAGGGTGCCGCCATTGATGGCGAGGGTTCCGGTGCCGAGAGCCGAGGCGTGATTCACATTGAGTGTTCCCGCGTTCAGGGTGGTGCCTCCACTGAAGGAGTTGGCATTTTGCAAAGTGAGTGCGCCGCTGCCATTCTTGCCGAGTGTGCCCACACCAGCGATTCCGAAGCTGCCGGACACCGTATAATTCAAAGATGAGTTATTGAAAACGGTGGTGGTGGGCGAGACGTTGGCGGCATTGATGGAAACCGAAGTGCTGCCCAAGGCGCTGTCGTCAAACAACACATTGTCCGCTACAATGAAATCGGTAGCGGTGCCGCCGGAAACGAGCTGCCAGTTCGAGCTGCCACCGGTGGTGCCGGTTTGCCAGTTGCCATTGTCCAGACCGGTCCACTTGGGAACATCGGTGGTGACATCGAGGTTGAGCGCCGTGCCAGCCACATCATTCACCAGTACTCCGCTGCTGCGCGGGCTGAGGGTGAAGGTGCCGCCCGAGAAAGTTCCAGTGCCGGAGAATGAGGTATAATCAATGAGTGTGTGGATACCAGAACCCAGCGCTGCGCCATTGCTCAGCACCAGATTGATCGTGCCGTTGGCTGTGAATGCCCCGGTGTTGATGAGTGCGGCAGTGGTATTGAGATTGTTGAAATCGAACGAAAGGGTGCTGGTGCCGGATGATCCGAGGGTGAGCGAGGAGGTGGTCAGCAATGTGGAACCTGCGGCGGCAGCCCTGACGGCGAGCCCGGCCGAGTCGGCAACACTGAGCGAGCCGATGGACGATTGCGAAGTCGAGAACGCCAGGTTTCCTGCCGATACCAAGGTCGATCCGCTGTGGCTCAGGGCACCGGTCATGGTGAGATCGCCGGCACCCAATTTCGTCAGATTTCCCGTGCCGGTGATGGTGTTGCCCACGGAGTATGAATCCGAGCGGTTGAAAACAAGGTTGGCATTGTTGGTGATCGCACTGGAGCCCGCCAAGGACCCGGCGGTGCCGCCATTGCCAATCTGAAGGGTGCCCGCATTGATCGTGGTGGCTCCGGTGTAGCCGTTGGCTCCGGTGAGGGTCATGGTTCCGACTCCCGACTTGGTCAATCCGCTGGCTGTTAGATTCGCGGAGGTATTGATGAGTTTGGCGGATACCACAAGATCGCTGGCCGCGCTGCCGGTGACGTCGGCCACGTTGAAAGTGATGGATTGGTTGGCCGTGGCGTTTTGTCCGAGGTGGATCGAGTTGGAGGCACTGTTGGAGGCCGCGAAGTTTTCGATGGAGGAGGCGCTGTTGCCGCCGACGGTCACGGTGCCAATGAGCGCCAGTCCTTGGAATGCGCCGGTGTTGGCACCACTGCCGATGCGGATGGTTCCACCGTTCAGGTTGGTGGCGCCGATTTTGTTCCACCAGCCTGTTCCCGCGCCATCGAGGCCGGAAACAAAGAGTCCGCCGGAATTCACCACCAACGTCGTGTTGGACAAGGTGTTGGTGCTCCCTCCGGTGCCGAGCACGTTGCCACCGGTGAGGGTGAGCGTTCCTCCGGTGTTGACGATGATGTTCCGGTTCGATGCCGGTTGCAGCGCACCGAGGTTGCTGGCGGATGGGTTGGATCCCTGACCACTTCCCGCAGCGACGGAGCCATTGATATTGAGGTCGCCGCTGAAGGTGTTGGTGCCCGAGAGGGTGACGAGATTGGGACCGGTGACCGTGACCGAAGAAGCGCCTCCCGTGTTGTTGATGATGCGGCTGCTGATGATGATTCCGGCGTTTGCGGCGTTCAACACAAGTTCCCTGCCGAAATTGGCACCCACCATGATGCCGCTGCTGGTATTGGTTCCACCTTGGGCGATCGTGAGTGTGCCCGTGCCGGAATTGAGGATTCCATTGACGGTGAGGTTGATCTGCCCTGTGGAATTTCCCATCGTGATCGAACTTGCCCCGGACGTGTTGCGGAGTGTGTTCAGGGTGCGGTTGACGCCATAAGCGCCAGTAGCAGCCGTGGTGATGGTGTAGTTATTGGCGCTGGTAGAGCCGGAGGAAATCGCCGTTGCCGAACCGGAAGCCCCACCGGTGTAGGCGACGATGTTTCCACCGGAAAGCTGACCGAAAGTCGTGGATGCGCCTGTTCCCACGGTTACCCACGGAGCGATGATGCCGCCTCCCTCGCTGGCATCATTTGAAATTCCCGTCATCGCAGCGCTCACGGTTCCGGCACCCTGAACGTTGAGGGTGGCACCCGCGGAACGCGTAAATGTGCCTGTCGAAAGAGTGAGCGTCCTGCCGGAAGCGACGTTCCAGACCTGATTGCCAGCACCGATCGCAAGATTGCTGCTGATGGCCAGATTGGCAGTCGCGGAACTCATATCGATGCCGCTGGTTCCGAGCGTGAGGGTATTGGCACCCGAAATCGAGACCGCACCGGCGGGGTCCGCGATCTGGATTCCGCCCCAGGAAAGATTGGAGCCAAGGATCACCGAGTTCGCGGAAGTCACGGTGGAATCCCATCTCGCAACGTCCGCGAGTCCGGGGGCAAGGCCGCCGGTCCAGCTTGAAGCGAGGTTGAGATCATCCGTGTTGTTCAACTTCACACGAGTGGCAGCCGCAGACTGGTGGGCGGTGCAGGCGAATGTGAGAAGCGCAAGTCCGGCGAGAGCCTGACGGACGAAGGGATTTCTTCCGGGTTTCATGGGCAGTGGGTTTGGAGTGGGGTTTGAAAGGGAGGAAAACCTGCATGAACAGGCCCAATCCTTCCAATGGGCTTAAAGCCCCGGCCCAACGACTGCCAAGGTCAAAGCAGCTTCTCCCCTTTAATGGGGGCGGCTCTCAAATGCGGCGCAGAACGCCACCCAGAATCATTAGGGCGATGGCTGCGAGGCCGAACCAAGGCAGCGCGCTGCTGCGGATCCTCACAGGCTGGATCCCCTCGCGGATGCGGTTTGCCTCGAAGGGGACCGCCTTGCCAAGCGCCTCCTCGGTATTTGCCGTCAATTGATACTCGGCGGGATAGGATCGATTCCAGCGCAGGGTTTTCACCTTGCCCTCGGCGCTGTCGTGGAGGCGGATGGTCAAGCGGGGCGAATCCGCCACCGGCACGCTGAAGCGGTAGCGTCCGACTCCGGTTTCCTCGACGCTGACCGCTTGCTCCTTGCCGGCATCGTCCATGGCTCCGGTCCTCCACTCCACCCCGGCGAGGGGTCGGCCGGCGTCGTCGCTGCGATTCACATCGATGATCATGCGTCCGCGGTCTTCGCTGACCTTGGTTTCGATTCCCACGGCGTCTTCTTTTCTCAGCGCGGCCCGGATGGCCTGGGCCCAGAATTTTCCACATCCATCCCATGCCAGCCATTCACCACCCCAACGTTCTGTGAGATCGGCCGTGAAGGCGATGCCGGTGCCGAGGCCGAAGCGGGCGATGGCCAAGAGCGGATCGCCCGTCTCGGTGGCAAGCAGGACCTGTGCGGTGGGTTTGGGTTTCGCCATCACATAACCGAGAACCGGTGGAAAATCCGCACGCTCGAATCCTAATAGAAGCGGATGCTCGGTGACGCTTGCGGAGTTGTAGAGGTCCTCCTTGATGGCCGAGCGCGAGGCCTGCATTGTCTCGCGGGTGAAAATCTGCGGGACGTTTTCCGGCGCGTCGGTTTGATAATATCTTCCGCCACCTGCTTCGGCGATTTGTTCGAGCAAACCACCCGCAGCCGCCTGCCCCATCGCGACGGAGGAAACGGTCATGCCGGAATCCGCCATTTCGCGGGCAAGTTCGACGAGGTTGGAGGGATCCGTCTGGCCATCGGTCATGGCGATGACGTGTTTCAAGCGCGCACTTGCCCCGCGGAGAATGTCGCGTGCCTGAACCATCGCCGGTTGGAGGTTGGTGCCGCCGCCTGCCTGGAGGGAATCGATGCTGCCCGAGATGGCGGCGCGATTTCCGGCAGGTGTGAGATCGCAGACCAGTTGCGGTTGATCATCGAAACCGATCACTGCGATCTGGTCCTGGCCACCTAACAACTCCGCTGCCGCGCGGGCCGCTTGGCGGGCGAGTTCCATCGGAGTGCCTTCCATGGATCCGGACTTGTCCACCACCAGCACCATGGCGAGCGATGGCTTTTCCTTGTCCTTCTCGAAGCGGGAGATGAGCGGAAGCACGTCCTCGACGGGAGTTTGATAGTAACCGCCAAGACCGAATGAATTCTCGGATCCCATCATGATCAATCCGCCACCAAAATCGCTGACATAGCGTTTGAGCCATTCCATCTGACGCGGAGTGAGCGCCGTAGCGGGAACATCCGCAAGGATGATGGCATCAAACGAGAGGATGGCATCGAAGGTATCCGGAAGGCCGCGCACGCCGCGTGTTTCGAGATCGATGTCCTGCTCGCGCAGCAAGCGCTCGGCCGGACGCATGAGGGCGGGTTTGTCATGCAGCACGAGCACACGGGGTTTCCCCCTAACAGGAAGGGTGACGGATGCGCGGTTGTTGACGGGAAACCAATCGTCCTGAGGGACAATTTCCGCTTCCCATACGGTATCGCCGCCAGTGGTCATCCGGATATCCGCGTGACAGATCGTTTCTCCGCTTGCAGATAGTTTCACGTCTTGCTCCGCCACCACCACGCCGCGGTGGGTGATGCGGAGCTTGGCGGGCATTTCCTTGTTGGAGGCGAGGCGCACTTTGAAACGAACGACTTCACCCTCGAAGGCAAGCGGCGCTCCGGACTCGATTGCCACCACGGCGGCTTCGGGGCGTGCGATGGATTTGAGTTTGGCAAAACGGAGATCGGTCTGCTCGGAGGCGAGACGCTGGGTGATCTCCGAAACAGAAGTTTCTGAAACTCCATCACTCAGCACCACTACACGACGCCCCTTGTCGCCGGGCAGGGCGAGGCGCGCGGCGGACAAGGCACCTTCAAGATCGGTCGCCGAACGGAAGGCCGCATCGCCGCGTCCTTGCTCGCAATCGGTTACAAAGGTGGCGGCTTCAGCCGGGGTGACGGGACGAAGCCCCTTGGCGAAAAGAAACAAGGATGAGGTATCACCGGACTTGAGCGCTTCCGTCGCAAGGCGGATTTCCTCAAGCCCTCGGCGCATTTCCGCTGGTTCCACGGATTCCGAAACATCGAGAAGATACACCACGTGCAGGCCGTCGGCGCGATGACTGATGAAAGGTCGGCACAAGGCGAGGATGAGCAACACCACCGCAAGCAGACGGCAGATGAATGATGCCATTTTCAAAGCAGGCGGACGATCCACCAGCGACCACTTGTATCCTGCGAGCAGCAGCGGAACCGCAGCCAAGAGGATGAGCAATGGAGTGAATGTTAGAAATTCCATAACTCAGCCTGCCTTGCGGCGATGATAGAGGATTGATTCGGCGACAAGGATAATGAGGGCAAGGATGATGAGCCAAAACGCCAGCGGATGTCCTTGTGCCACCGAGGCGGCGCTGGGTGGAGGGCCGCTTCCATTGAGCAGGGTTTCCGCTTCACTGAGCAAGGCGACACCGAAGGGCGTGACGATGCCCGCATGATCGAGTCGATACGCACCACGTCGTTCGATCGGGATTGCACCGGTGCTGGCCTTGCCCATGGGATCGGTGATCGAGCCGCTCATGGCAAGGCGGCTGCCGGTAGGATACACCGATTGCAGGGCCCGCTCGCGATCTGCTAGATGAAAGGCGGCATCGTGAATCATCGCA
>JALOTR010000640.1 GCA_025457805.1 Akkermansiaceae bacterium
GTGGAAACCGACCTCGCCGGCCTCGCCACTGGCGGCGGCATCGGCGTGCTTGCCACCGTCGAGGGCGTGGAACCAGGCGATGTCGATTTGATCGCTCCCGAGGGTGTCATCGACGCCGGCGATGCGGGCATCCGGGTGAGTGGAAACATCAACCTCGCCGCCGTGACCGTGGTCAACTCGGCAAACATCTCGGCCGGTGGATCCAGCACCGGTGCCCCCTCCGCCAGCGTCAGCGCTCCCAGCATTTCCACCGTCACCAGCGCCGCCAATGCCGCATCCGCAACCAATGCCACCACGGTGCAACCCGGTGAGCAAAAGGTGGATGAAAAACCGGTTTCAGCGATCGACGAAACACCCTCCATCTACTCGGTCGAGGTCATCGGCTACGGCGGCGGGGGAGCGGACGATGAGGAGGAGGAAGAGGCAAGCGGTGAAAACTCTCCCCGCGAAACAGACGCGCCCACCCCTTGAGATCCGCCATGAAGATTCAGACCTGTCCACGTTGGATGATGATGATGGTGCTTGGGGTTGTTTGTTCCACCGCAGCTCCTGCCAACGAACAATGCTATCTCGATGCCCAGGCGATCATTTCCGCAGGCGGTGACATGACTCGCGCCCGAAGTTTGTTCGAACAAGCGGCCCTCGAAGGCCACGCCAAGGCCCGTGGAGTGCTCGGCTACATGCAGTTGACCGGCACCGGTGGCAGCAAGGATGAGGCCAGCGCCTTGATTAACCTCAAGGCGGCCTCCGATGCAGGCATCGCCAGTGCCATGGTCAACCTGGGCAGCATGTATGAAAAAGGCCTGGGCGTCCCCGTCGATATGCCGGCAGCGCTCACCGCCTACGAAAAAGCGGCTGCGGCAGGCTCGCCCGAGGGTAGAAAGCGGGTCATCGACATTTTTTACTTCGGCCGCGATGGCATGGCTCCGGATTTCGCCAAGGCGTTGCCCTTCGTGCAAGCAGCCGCGAATGAAGGCGACGCTCATGCCTGCAACCTGCTCGGGACCATGCATGAGTTCGGGCAAGCTGTGGAGACGGATCTTGGCAAGGCACTTCATTGGTTCCGAATCGCCGCCATGAAGGGTGAGCTCAAGGCACAGTGCAATCTGGGCCGCCTGCTTCGCCAGACCTCCACCCTGCAGGCCGATTTGTTAGAAGCCTACCGCTGGATCCGCCTCTCCGCAGAGAAAGGGGAAATCACCGCCAAGGTCATCCTCATGGACTTCGAAAAAGGCTTCTCGGAGGCGGAGAAATCCGAGGTCGCTGCATGGATCGCCGGCTTTCCTGAAACCGCCGGCAAGCCATCTCATCCGCCTTCCAAGGATCATCCGTCCGAGCGTCCCAAGTTGTGACGAACCTGTGACATACTTTCACTTCGGGTCGCAGGGCGCCGCCCCTAAGTATCACCCGACTCGCGAAGGTTCCGGCGCATTTTGCAACCCGAAATCCACCGGTTCATTCTTCAAAAGCCCGGACAGGCTTCACTCCACCCATCCTCGCATGACGCGGCGTGCCAAGCTCTCCCCCAACACCATCTCCATCAAACCACATCAACCAACATCGAGATATCCCATGAAACTAAAATCCGCATTCCTCATCAGCGCCTGCGTTCTCGCAGCAGGCAACGCCGGAGCCGCCACCCGCGTCTTCAATCTCACCGGAGCCACCGCTTTCCGCGCGGCTGCCAATAACTCGATCATCGCCATGCTCGGTGGAGCAGGCACCACCAAATACGCATTCACCGGCACATCGGGCATCAGCGGATCCAACCGTGCGATCTTCGTGGGCACCATGCCAACCCAGTTCCCGGGTGACACCATCGTCGTCCGCACCTCATGGTCCGGTTCCACTCAAGGCATTCTTGACCTTGCCGATGCCAACTCGATCCAATTCCTCGACGACAACGTCCGCGATGACGGAACTCCCGGTGTGGGCAACCCCGTCACGACCGCTGGTTACAACCTCGGTGGCTCCGGACTCGATGCCGCGGAGTTTGAAAACGCCGTGGCCCGCTGGTCCTTCTCCGATGTGGACAAACTCCTTTCCCAACGCCCGAACGCCAGCCTCGCCGGCGGCCCCGTCGGCGTGGTTCCTTTCCAGTTCATCGCTGGTGAAGGCGCACCCGCTGGTGTTACCAACATGACGGACCAACTCCACGAAGCCCTCTGGTCCACCGGCAACCTGCCCGCATCCTTCTTCACAGGAAATCCTGCGGATGCCTCCAAGACCGTGCTTTCGACCGGTCGTAACAATGGTTCCGGCACCCGTGCCACCATCCTCGCGGAGACCCAGTATGGTGCCTTCACCAACGTCGTTCAGTTCAACGCCACCTTCCAAGGCACCCGGACGGATGCCTACCCAACAGCCAAGCTCCTCACGGTGACCAACTTCGTGGAAGGCCTCAACGGCGGTCACTCCAGCAACTCCGGTGTGCGCGAAGTGCTCACCCGCGACGGCCGTGACCTGACCCGCAACAATGTTGCGGTGAATGGCTTCTTCGTCAGCTATCTCACCATCTCTGATGCGCTCAATGCGACCATCAATGATGGCGACACCAACACCCCGGGCGTACAACTCGAAGGTGCCACGCCAATGACCTACAACGGCGTCGCCTACTCCGAACAAAACGTCCGCAGCGGCGCTTACTCGCTCTGGGGCTATCAGCAGCTCTATCTCGGCAACAGCCCGACTTCCGCTGAGACCACCTTTGACACCCGCTTGCGCCAGGTCGTCCCAGGCAACATGGGAACCGCTGGCATTCCAATCACCACCATGTCCGTCACCCGCAGCGGTGGTGATGGTGGCCCGATCTTCCCGAACCAGTAAATGTTCCGGATCCTGTCG
>JALOTR010000641.1 GCA_025457805.1 Akkermansiaceae bacterium
GGGATGAACTCCGGGTTTTTGAAGGTGCATCCGGCGGAGGCCATGATGGGTTGGGATGCCTTGCGTTTTTCGCGGGACTCGTCCCAGCGTTGCTTGATGTTTTCCGGCTTGTCGGACTTGCCTTTGAAAACTGCCTGGAGGGCGAAATTCCGGCGGAGTTCGGCAACGTTGCGATAACTCGCCACGATCTCCTCACGTTCGCGGGTGCGGATGACGCCATCCTCATCGAGGAAAGTGACGCGCACGACTTGATCGAAAGTTTCGATGCCCATCGCGCCGGCATTCATGCGCAGCGCTCCGCCGACATTGCCGGGGATGCCTTCCATCCACTCGAAGCCACCGATGCTGCTGCCGCCTGCGATGCTCGCGAGTTTTTTCAATCGCACGCCAACGCCTGCAGTAATCTCGCCGCGGGTGCCGACGGTCACATCTGAAAACGCACCGCCGGTAGGATGGATGACGGCGCCACGAATGCCGCCATCGCGGACCAGCAGATTCGATCCGCGGCCGACGACTCTCACTGGAATCCCGCGCTCGCGGCAATACTCCACGAGGAACGCAAAGCCATAGAAACTGTGCGGCTCGATCCAAAATTGGGCCGGTCCACCGACAAGCATGGTGGTATGCTTGCTCATCGGTTCATATAACTTCCCATCGATCTCGCCGGGCGGCATCAGTCCGCGCATTTCCTCGATCACTTTGAGATCGCGGGCGATGCGGGTGCCAGCCTCGTGCACGTTTCCTGCGCCGAGCGTGATGAGCAAATCGCCGGGTTGAAGTGCATTTCCCACCGCATAGTGGGCCGTGGCGAGATTCGGAAGATAGGTGGAAGGAATGGTGCCATGGACTTTCATCGCATCCACCAAAGTCTGGCCGGAGATGCCTTCGATGGGTTTTTCCGATGCCGGATAGACATCAGTGATGAAAACAAGGTCGGCTGCTTGCAGGACTTTTCCGAAATCATCCGCCAGAGCCTGGGTGCGAGTGTAGCGGTGCGGCTGGAAGAGCACCACGATGCGCTGCGGCTTCAGCGAGCGGGCGGTTTGCAGCGTGGCGGCGAGTTCGGATGGATGATGACCGTAGTCATCGACGATGCGATAGTTTGCCGAGAGATACTTGGTTTCAAAACGCCGCTTGGCACCGGCAAAGGTCGAGAGCGCGCGGGCGATGAGGGGAAACTCCGCGCCGCAGCTGTCCGCGAGGGCGATGGCGGCGAGGGCATTGAGGATGTTGTGATTTCCGGGAATGCCGAGTTCGATATCACCGAGGAGTTCGCCTTTTTTCATCACGGTGAAGGCGGACGAACCTTTGAGATCGCGCACATCGGTGGCGGTGTAGTCGGCATCCTCCCAGCCATAGGAAACGGCATTGTCGCGGGAAACACATAACTCCAGAGCCACGGGATCTTCGGCGCAATAGACGAGTTTTCCTGTCGTCTGATCGGCAAGCGTCGAGAACACCTCGCGGATGTGATCGAGGTCTTTGTAGAAATCGAGATGCTCGGCCTCGATGTTGAGGATGACCGAATGTTCCGGGCGGTAGAGGGCGAGCGTGCCATCGCTTTCATCGCCTTCTGCGACCATGAACTCACCTTCCTCGGACCACTTGGCATTGGCTCCGAGAATGGGGATCTCCGCGCCGACGTAGTGGCTCGGCTTGAGCCCGGCCTCGCGGAGGACGTGGGCGGTCATGGACGAGGTGGTGGTTTTGCCGTGGGTGCCGGAAATGATGATGCCCTTGCGGGTATGCAGGATGGCACCGAGGCATTGCGCGCGCTTGTAGAGCGGGATGCCAGCGGCAGTGGCGGCGGCGTAGGCGGGGTTTTCCGGTTTGATCGCGGACGAATAGACCACGACGTCGGCCCCCTTGACCGCTTCCGCGGTGTGGGGTGAGGAAAAAACCAAACCCACGCCCTGCATGCGCTCGGTTTCCGCGGTGGTCACGCGATCCGACCCGCTCACCTTGTGGCCCATCCCCAGCAGGAGCAGCGCCAGCCCGCTCATGCCCGACCCCGCGACGCCGATGAGATGGATCTGGAGGGGCTTGCTGGTATCGATAAGGCGCTGGCTGAGTTCGTTCATGGAGAGGTGAGAGTGGCTTCGATGGCGGCGCACACCCGATCCGCGGCATCCGGGATGGCGAGGTCGCGCGCGGCTTTTGCCATGCGCTTGTAGGTTGGCAAGTCTTGGAGGATGGAAGTTGCCAGGGCGGCGAGTTTTTCCGCATCCAGATCGCGTTCCTGGACCAGCTTGGAGGCCCCGGCGTTGGCAAACACCTCGGCATTGCGCGTCTGGTGATCATCCGCCGCGAAGGGATAGGGCACGAGGATGGAAGGGTGGCCGGCGATGGCGATTTCCGTAAGACTGGAGGCTCCGGAACGCGCAATGACCAAGTCGGCGAGCGCGTAGGCGGAGGGCATCTGATCACAGAAACCGAGCACTTTGTGGCCTTCGCGCCCTTGGGAAATCTCGGAAACCCGCTCGTAGTCGAGCGCTCCGGCGATGTGGAGGACCTGGGTTTCCGCGGGCAGCTTGGCGACTGCCTGCGCGCTCAATTCGTTCAAACGCCGCGCTCCCTGGCTGCCGCCGGTGACGAGGATGGTGGTTTTGTCCGCATCCAGTTCGAACAGATCGGCGGCTTCCTCGCGGGATGGCAGCTTGACGATTTCCGGTCGGACCGGAGTGCCGGTGACGATCGTTTCGCGGTTGGGGAAAAACGAAGACGCCATCAAGTACTACAAAGAAATCAAGGAAAAATACAGCCGCACCGACCGTGGCTACCAGATCGACAAGTACCTGGCTCGCCTGGGCGCCGTTGAATAAGATCAGTATAAAACCAACTGC
>JALOTR010000642.1 GCA_025457805.1 Akkermansiaceae bacterium
CAGGCACTGCCAATGGTCAAGCCCGCAGCAGCACCATCACCGCCTGGCTCGCCCAGCCCACAAGCCAGGCGCTCACCATCCAGCTCGACGCCAGCGGCGGCACCGCCAGCGCCGGCGCCGACTATCTGGCAATTCCCTCCAACATCGTCATCCCTGCCGGGAAATCCTCCGCCTCCATCAATCTCGTTCCGCTCTACGATGGTGAAGCCGAGCCTGAGGAAAGTTTCCATATCAAAGTCCTACCCGATGCGAGTTATACACTGAGTTCGCCCACGGAAGCCAACGTCATCATTGAGACCTCCGCTGCCGGGCCCGCTGGCGTATTCCTCATCGATGAAGACTTCGGCGGTGCCGCCAGTGCCGGACTCAACGGCACCTCCGCGGACATCTTTGATGCAGCCCTCATCAACTCCGCCGGCTCCGCCACCTGGCGGGCAGGATCCGCTTTCAAGGCCGATGGCTCGATCACCGCAGATAGCGCACAGCACAGCGCCTCCCTCGATCTTGGGACTTATATCAATACCCGCAAGGGCCAGGCCGATGGCAAGTTCATCCTCAGTGCCACCCTTTCGGAAAACACCGACGGTTGGCTTTCACTCGGCTTCAGCCAATCCAACACACCTTCCACCTCCCAGAATTTCACCGTTGCCAGCGGCATTGCCACCATAATCTACCGCGCCCAAAACGGCACGCCTGCTGGTGAGTTCGACATGTTTCCCATCCTCAACACCAACGTCATCGACGGTCCTGACGGGAATTCCGGCCCGCGCACACTCAGCATCACCCTCGATCTCACACCCTCCGGCGGCTACAACGGCACCAGCAATCATGGCACCGTCACCTGGTCAGACAGCCTTCTGGGCACCCTCGGCTCCCACACCTATAACTCCAGTGTGAACTTCGGATCAATCCTGCTAGGCGAATCTAACAGCAGCAGCGGAAGCGTCTCCGCGCTCACCCTCCGGCAAATCACTTCAACACCTAACACCTTCGCCACCTGGATCAGCGGCTTTGGCCTCGATCCGGCGGATCAAGGCTTCAACGATGACCCGGACCGCGACGGCATCCCGAACGGCATCGAACACATTTTCGGCAACAACCCGAACGGTTTCAGTCCCGGCATCACCGAAGTATCCGCCACGACATCCTCACTGACCTTCCGCCATCCGCTCAACCCGAACCTTGCCGAGAACGTCACCTACACGCCCCAGTGGTCCACCGCCCTCGCAGAATGGAGGGCAAGCGGGCAGGCCGACTCCGCCGGAACGCGAGTCACCGTCACCTCCTCGCCACCGGACCTCAACGGGATGGTTACGGTCGTTCTCGCCATCACCGAAGGACCAGATCAATCCCTCTTCGGCAGACTCTTCGCGATGATCCCCCAGTAGCGTGCTTTCTCACAATCCAAGCAGCTCCTATCCGGAATTCCGTGACTTTGGTGGTTCCTTCCAAGGGATTCTGATCTGTTGGTTGAACTGAGGCGAAATTGACGCATTTGAGTAAAATAAATACGCAACGTCGCATTGATTTGCGCACTCGGTTTGATTATCCTCTCACCTTTTAGAGTTTCAGATATCCCCTTCAAAACCTATACCGAGCCACACCATGAAACCCCACCCCAAAAACCATCTCGCTCGTCTCATCTTCTCCACCATCGCCACTCCCGTTGCCTTGGTGTTCACCGCTACCCATGTCCACGGCGTGACCACCTACACAGGCGCGGGAGACGACTGGGCGGCCGTTGGCAACTGGTCCGGCGGCAGTGTTCCCGCCGGAGCCTTCAATCAACGCCTTAATTTCACGGGCAGCACCACCGTCACCTTCACCGCAGCACAAGGCACCGTTGATCTCGCATCAAGTGCAGTGGCCGATAACCGCGCCTTTGTGATTGGAAACACCAATCCCAATGCGGGCACCACCTCCGTGCTCAACATCACTGGCGGAATCCTCAGGATCAATTCTGCAGCCAACAGTGCCTCCACAAGCACTTCCTCCCTTGTGGGTGCGAATGGCCCGAATTCAAACGGCACCCTCAACGTCAGCAGCACCGGCACGCTCGATCTAACAACCGGTGGTGGCACCGGCCAGCGCATTCTCTCTCTATCGGGCTTGGCGCCTCGGCGAACACAGGCATCAGCGGAACCGTCAATATTTCCGGCAGCGGCCTCATCAAGGTCAGCCAGTTCCGCTTCGCCGAAACCGCGCCGAGTGCCGGAGGCAACATCACCGGTGTTCTCAACCTCAACGGCGGAACCTTGGAAACCGGAGCTATTCAGGAAGTCACCGGCACTGCCAATGCCCTCGTCTC
Source organism: Akkermansiaceae bacterium (assembly GCA_025457805.1). Taxonomy (GTDB): domain Bacteria; phylum Verrucomicrobiota; class Verrucomicrobiia; order Verrucomicrobiales; family Akkermansiaceae; genus Luteolibacter. The sequence goes on from JALOTR010000642.1 coordinate 2,309, forward strand.
CTCGACCGTGAATCTCAACGGTGGACTCCTGCGGCTCACAGGTGCAACGGGCATCAGCGCCTCAATCGATACGGTCAATATCAACAGTGGTGGAGCCAACATCGAGGTCGGCGACGCAGTCTCGAGCATCGCCGCCGCAGCCCTGCTTGACGGTGGCGGTGGCGGTGGATTGACAAAAACCGGTGACGGCTCCCTGGACCTGTCAGGAATCAACACCTTCACCGGGCCTGTAAGCGTCAATGCCGGCAACCTTACGATTAGCAACTATGGTGGATTGGATGCGAATTCCAGCCTGATCACGGTAGCTGGCGGGAACGCTGGACTCAACCTGCAGATGGTTGGCACCGGTGCTACCAGCGATAGCTATGCACAAAATCTCAGTCTAAATGGCTTCCTCCGAGGAACCGGTGGGAGCAGCGGAAATACCCTTTCCGTGACGTGGTCCGGAAACGTCACGCTTGGCGGCAGTGGCACGATTAACCCCAATGGCAACACTTCGTTCGACATCGATGGCCAGGTCAATCTGGGTGCCA
>JALOTR010000643.1 GCA_025457805.1 Akkermansiaceae bacterium
TCGGGCCGCCCGGCTTGTCGGTAAAGCGGATTTCGCCGGGCTTGCCTGTTTGGTGGTATCCGATGGATTCCATGCGAAAATTTTCCACTGCGGCGAGGTTTCACATACCAACAACTTCGAAGCATCACTGGAGAATACCGGACGAGCATAGCGGAAATGAGGATGTCGCGGAAACGCCGCCAGAGGTGGGAGCGGCAGTGGAAGCGGGTGGATCTTGAGAAAGCCATCCTTGTCGCCAGTGGCAATCTGTCCGCCGGAGGGATGGATGGCGGCTGACCAGATCTCGTTATCATGAGCGAGTGGAAGGAGTCGTGAAGCCCCGCCATCCAGAGGGGAAACACCGAGGGCGCGATCCGAAGAGGTGGTGATAATCGATTTCGAATCCCCGGAAAACAAAGCCGCCCAGATTCGCGCGCTGTGATTTCCCGAAATGGGGATCTCGCGACCGGATGCCACGTCGAAGGCATGGAGGTGGTTTTTTGAGGTTTGGGTGGTGGCTACGAGGTGCTGCGAATCCGGGGAGAATCCCAACGCGAGGACCGCCCCGCTGGTTTCCAGATGGCGGGGCTTCGAATCGGGGGCGCTGAGATCGATCAGATCGAGACTCCGTTCCTCGTCATGGTGGCCATGCTTGGGAAGTCCGACTGCCAGCCAGCGGGCGTCCGGGGAAATGGCCACGGCTCTGGCGGCAAACGGGAATGACCTGAGAGTTTCCGGTTTCTGCGCGAAGTCGGCAGAGAGTTGCCAGAGGGAGATTTCCCCAACGGGCTCGAAAAAGAACATGCCGCCCATGGTGACGGCCAAGGTCCTGCCATCGCCTGCCAGCGAGAACCTCACGCCGGGGATTTCCCACAAGGGTTTCCCATCCCCCAGCCTGCGGCAGCGGATCGTGCCTTCCTCGGCAGAGAGATAGGATTTTCCATCTGGCAGCCATTGGATTTGCAGAATGCGGGGATTTCCTGGTGGGAGGATTTCGCGGTCATGGGACAAGTTCCGGCCATCGCTTGTCTTCCATGATTTGAGGGAGCCATCCTGCGCGCCGCTGAGCAGGATTTCCCCACCCGGATGCCACGCAAGAGCGGTCAGGATGTGGTCGTGCGCCTTGAGGGATGATTGTTCACGGCTGCGGAGAAGTTGATCGAGGATCGCCCACTCACAACCGCGCAGGTCCTGCTCGCCCGCCAAGGGCAGGCAGCGCGCGAGCAGTTCCTTTGCCTGATGGCGGTTGCCGGCTTCCATCGCGGCCGTCGCGGCAGAGAGATGGGCGGAGTAGAGGTCAACACGGCGTTTCTCCGCCACCTCGCGGAAGTCCGCCGCATTCGAAGCGGCGCGACGCCAGCCCAGCAGGGAAACCACCGTGCCTGCGACAATCGCGACGGCCAAGGCGCCGATGAGCGCCGAGGGGACCGGCCGCCTGCGGACGAGTTTCAACACGTGGCCCAAGGGTGACAGCGGCCGGGCGTGGATGGGTTCGCCCCGAAGATAGCGGTCGAGTTCGTCCGCCACTTCACCGGCCCCGGCGTAGCGGGCTGCCGGGGATTTTTCCAAACATTTCATGCAAATGATCTCAAGCTCGACCGGCACCGAGTGATTCAGCCTGCGCGGCGGCACCGCCTCGCCGGATGCCACGGCAGCGAGTTGGGCCGGGAGGGAGTCTGCCACAAAAGGTGGCCGCCCCGTGAGGCAGTGATACAGCACCGCACCGAGACCATAGACATCTTCCAGCACCGGATCGCTGGTTTTGCCTGACTCCATCCGTTCCGGCGGCAGATAGGGAGGCGAGCCCATCACATCGAGCGTCAGGCCTTCGCGGGATTCCCAATCCAGGAAACAGGCGAGGCCAAAATCGGTTAGAACCGGCTGGTTGTTGGCATCCAGAAGGATGTTAGAAGGCTTGAGATCGCGATGGGCCACACCCTGGCGATGGGCATAGGCCACCGCTTGCGCCACTTCGCGCAGGATCCGGGCGGCGAAGTCCGGCGTCATGTGGGACTCTGCCAGGCGCTTTGCGAGCGAGGGACCTTCGATGAAATCCATCGAAAGAAACGGCTGCCCCTGTGCCTCACCTACCTCGTGCACCGTCACGATGCCCGGATGATTCAGGCGCGCCGCTGTTTCCGCCTCACGTTGGAAGCGCGAGCGGAAAGAGGCCGAGGCGAATGCCGCACCTGGCAGCACTTTGAGCGCCACGATGCGCTTCAGGCCGCATTGCCGGGCCCGATAAACCACCCCCATGCCACCTCTTGCCACTTCTTCCAGCAAGGTATAACTCCCCATTTGGAGGGAGCTGGGATCACCGGCTTCCTCTTGGATGTGCTCCTCCGGTTCGTCCGAAAGCACACAAACCGGACACAGAAATGCCCCCACTCCGGATGGGACCACACTGCCGCAGCGGGGACAGGACAAGGGCAGTTCGGGATCACGCATCGATGGATTTCATAAGGAAATTTCCGTCTCAAGTGGCAGCAATTCCTCAACCACGCAGCAACTCCACCAGATAGGCCATTTCCTCCGCCGCCTCTTCCGGCGAGCACACGGTGTCCGCCACTTCGCACTCGAGGATCTCCCGGAATCGGCGTCTTGCCCGTTTCGCGAAGCTCTTCACCGCCTCTTCGGTCGAAGAAAGCTCCACCGCCAAGGCAGCATAGGCGGTGCCCGCGGATGGACCCACGATGCGATCAAACCATTCGTCTTTTCCCGCCTCTTGATATTCGCCACGCAAGCGGCATGTCGCCCGCTCCACAAGGTCCATAGCCCACTGGCGGTCGTAAGCGAGTTCCGGCGTGATCTCCGCCGAGTGGACTGGCAAGGCGGCGGCCTGGAAATCCATCTCAAAGGAA
>JALOTR010000644.1 GCA_025457805.1 Akkermansiaceae bacterium
ACCGATGGCTCCGCCTTCCTCGCCGATGAGACCTTCGAAGTCTGGGATTTCCGCCATTCCCTTCCAAGCGACGAAACCATCCTCGCCACCCTGATGAAAGGCAGCGCCCCCGGCCTTGGAGCGAACAACCCCTCGGCGATCAACTATCACCAACACCAACGCAACCTGGAGGAAATCGTGCAAGCCATCCAGCAAGGCCGCGAACCCTCCACCTCCGCCCGCCAGGCCCGCCCCGCCATCGCGCTCATCGAAGCCATCTATCAAAGCGCCAGAAACGGCGGACAAAGAACCATCCCCCAGTGACCCCGACCGGGAGCGCGGAATTCATTCCGCCGCGCGATGAGCATGCAACGGGCAGCAGCGAGGCGGGACAGCACGGAATTGTCACTGACTACAATCACGGGGCTCCACTCCGGAATTCGGACGATGTGAGGGGGTCTGCGAAAACTTCCCCGGCAGACTGTCCCGGCCATTCGCCGTGGCGGGCCAGCACATCTTCTAACCGCCCAGATAACTCATCTCGGCTTTGGGATGATGCACAATCCCTCGCTCTTCCGAGTAACGATCATCGCGGATGCTCCAGAGCGAGGCAATGTTGGCCGTGATTGCGGAATCGTCCATGCCGCTGCGGAGCAGGCCGCGCAGGTCGTGGCCCTCGCTGGCGAAGAGGCAGGTGAACCATTTGCCATCGGCAGAAATCCGCAGGCGCTGGCAATCGCGGCAGAAGGGCTTGGTCACGGAAGAGATGACTCCGATTTCCGCAGAACCATCCGCATGCACCCAGTGAATCGCGACTTCACCCCGATAGGCGGGATCTCGGGGACGCAGGGAAAACTCGCTGGCGAGGGTGTTGATGATATCATCGGCGGAAACCACTTCATTGAGTTTCCAGCCATTGGTTTCACCGACATCCATGTATTCGATATATCTCAAATCGATGGCGCGCTCCTTGGCCCAGCGGGCGAGCGGGAGGATTTGGGACTCGTTGACGCCGCGTTGGATGACGGCATTCACTTTGACGGGCAGACCGAAATTCATCGCAGCCTCGATCCCGGCGATGACGCGCTCAACCTTGGCTCCGACGCCATTCATGTGGGAAAAAATCGCGGGCTCCAAGGCATCCAGACTCACCGTCACCCGTGAGAGTCCGGCAAGGGCGAGGGCTTCCGCGTGGTGGGCGAGCAGCACGCCGTTGGTGGTCATGGCGAGGTCGTCGATGCCATCGATGCTGGCCAGCATCGCCACCAGATCCTCCAAGCCGCGGCGCATCAGCGGTTCGCCGCCAGTGAGGCGGACCTTGCGGATGCCCAGCGGTGCCAGCAGGCGGGTGAGGCGGGTGAGTTCCTCGAAACTGAGCAATTCCTCGCGTGGTAGGAATTCATGATCCGCGCCGAAGCTCTCGATGGGCATGCAGTAGCGGCAGCGGAAATTGCAGCGATCCGTGACGGAGATGCGCAAGTCCCGCAAGCCACGGCCCAGTTGATCGATCGGTGAAACCACGCAGGAACTCTGCACACACAATGCCATCAGGCGAACGGATTTTCTCAGGGAAGGGTTGATGCCCCGGCGTTGCAGGGTCATTCTTGCGCCGCGGCGATGTCGCCCGCTTGCTCCATGAATGCCTTGATCATTGCCGGTGGTTTCAGTTCGCGCATGGGGCGCGACAAGGCGGAGATCGTGCGACCGGATGGCGTGCGGCAGTTGGATTATCTGGCTGGGTTGGTGGGCAGGTTTTGTGATGAGATATGGGTTTCCTTGCGGAAGGGTGGGGATTTGAAAACGACTTTGCCGGTGATCGAGGATCGGCGTCCCGGTTTGGGGCCGCTTGCAGCCTTGGAAGCAGCGTTTCTCCATCGAGCCGGTCCATGGCTGGTGGTGGCTTGCGATTTGTTTCTGCTGGATGAAATCCGAAATCGAGGGCTTGGTGCAGGTTGTAAATGCCTTGGATTGTCGCGAACGCGGCGCACGATGGTTTTTGGAGTCGCTGGAACCTCAGCTCCTCGCTCTGCCAAATCGGTTGGCGCTGGACAATGCCAATACGCCAGAGGAGTTGGCGGAGTGTTTTGCCAAACTCGAATACGGTGTGCAGCGGAGGCGCGTGGAGTTATGCATCACCGCAGAATCTTCGCACACGGTGGAGGTGCAAACGCTGGCCTGCACTCTGGGCGGCCTTTTCCATGAAGTCCGTTTCCTTCTTCGTCTCCGCGTGGAGTTAAGTGAAATGGAAGCTTATGTGAATGATATCTGCCTGCCTTGGGAAACTTTGATCACCACTGGCATTCGGGTTTCAATCCGCAAGCGGATGATGGGATGACTCAAGCTCCCTGGCTGCAATGTTGCGCCGTATGGAAGATATCTTCCCGATAGATCCGCGAGAGTGATCCGCAGGTGATGTCCGGCAATGCGCCGATGGCCCGCAGCCCGGCGAGCACCCAGGATGCCTTTTCCACTGTGGGACGATTCACGCTGTCGCCATGAAAGATATGGAAAGCATCGGCATTGATGGATTCCGGCCCGGTGTGAAACTGATTGCCAAGGCTGTTGCGCAGCACTTCGGGGGAAGCTCCGGTGTATTCCTTCATCGCGAGAATGGTGACCAGATCATTCCGGAACACAGGATCCTGGCAGAGCTTGCAGGCATCCAACAGCGAAGCCACCAGCGCGACGCACTCGTCCTTGCGTTCCTGCAGGAAGCGACCGGAAACCAGCAGGACTTTTTCCGGATGACCGTGTGAAAGCTCGACTGACGTAGCCGGACACCAACCGGTCCCGGCAACGATGGCCTCCGAATTCCAAGGTTCGCCCACACAATAGCCATCGATGTGGCCCGCCTTGAGATGGCGCGGCATGAGCGGCGGCGGCAGGAAAATGATTTCCGCATCATCCGGAGCGGTGAGCCCATGACGGCGCAGCCAAGTATGAAGCAGGATGTGATGGGAGGAAAAACGATGGGTAGCGGCGAGCGTGAACGGGCGATCCTTTTTCCATGAGTAACGCAGGTAGTCCTTCAGGCCTTCCCCGCGGCCGATGTCGACAGGTTTGAGATCATTGGAAAGGGTGACCGCATTGCCGTGGAGGTTGAGGATGAGCGGCACCGCCACCTCGCAGCGGAGTTCGGTGAATCCCATGCCCAGAGCAAACGCGATGCCGGCGATGCATTGGGCGGAGTCGAGATCGCCATAATAAATCTTGTCCCGCACACTGGCCCAACCCAGTTCACGCGACAGGGAAACATTGAGTCCGTAACGGTCGAAGATCCCCATTTCGCGGGCAACGGCAATCGGCGCACAATCACTCAAAGGCACGAAGCCAAGGCGGATTGGGAAACGATTGCTCTGTCGCTGGCCGGAGGGTTCTTCCATGGCGCGGCGTAAGCGCGTAGGATGCCAAATGCGGAGTTTTGGCATAAGCCCTGCTATTTCGCCGCAAGACTTTCAATGAAAGCGGTTCATCATGGATTGGGTTCCCGATTTGAGACAACTGAGGGCGTTCGTGGCCGTGGTGGAGGAAGGCAGCTTCACGCTGGCTGCCCGCAGGATCTTCGTGACCCAGTCCGCAGTGAGCCACTCGCTGCGGACTTTGGAGGAACAACTCTCCTGCAAATTGTTGGATCGCGGCGGCAAACGCGTGGTCGCCACTTCTGAAGGCGAACTCCTTCTCAAACGCTGCAAGCGCGTCATCTTCGAACTCGAACAAGCCGGCCGCGATCTTGATGGACTCCGGCGCTGGGGCCAGACCCGCATCCGCATTGGCGCGCCACACACGCTTTGCCATTTTCTCATCCCTTCGGTGCTTCGCGAGTTCCGCGATTGTTTCCCGAGGTGTGAACCGGTGATCGAAGCCGGTGACACCACGCAGTTGTTGGATCGTCTGTCCGGCTCGGATCTCGATCTGGTGGTGGGACTCAAACCTCGCGGCCGTGGGGATGAAGGATACCGGCCGATGTTCCGCGATCGCCTCGCCTTCGTGGTTTCACCCTTCCATCCCTGGGCGGTGGATGAAACGACTGTGCACGCCACCATTCACGATCATCAATTCATCATCTATGCCAAGGCCACCGAGACGCACCGCCTGATCGAAGAATGGCTGGAGCAGGAAGGCGGCAGGGGCAAGAAACCGCTGGTGCTTGGCGACATGCAGGCGATCAAGGAAATGGCCAAGCTTGGCATCGGCGTCGGCGTGGTGGCTCCATGGGTGGCCTCGCGGGAGATTCACGAAGGCACCTTGAAAGTGGTCAGCCTGGACGGCCCCGGCATCGAACGCGAATGGGGTGTGTTCCATGCTCCCAAGCGCGAACCGAGCCTCGTCGAAGAAGCATTCATCGGCCTCTGCGAAATGGCCTTCGCAGCTATGCCAACAGGAGTGGCAAAAGAGTGATTGAGCTTGGAGCTTGGAGTTTGGACCGTGGAGATAACTATTTCCAGAAACGGATGGATATCATTTCGCGGGAGGAGACGGGCTTGAATCCTGTCTTTTGGATTTCCTCGGCGACTTCCGGCATGTGGGCGGCACCCCATGGGACGATGATTTCCCGGGTGGTGGGAAGTTCCCGCTCGATGATTTTGAGAAGGTGGTGATTCCGTTTGGTGAGGATGTCATCCATCAACTTGTCACGCAGATCCGGTGGGGCGGGTTTCATGAGGATGGGCAGGGTTTCTTCGGTGATGCCTT
>JALOTR010000040.1 GCA_025457805.1 Akkermansiaceae bacterium
TCTGCAAAAAATTCAGCCACATCCCATGAACCTTTACTGTTTTTCTTTGAAATCTGAATAAATCTTGCACCGTCTAATGATTTTACTTCTTCACGATTGGTGTTAAAATATTTTCGGGTTACATCATTTGATGTAAGGTCAATTTGTGGACTTGCTACTTCAGATGCTTGAGCATATACAGGTGAACTTTCAGAAGTTGAGGTTTGAGCAAAAACCGATAAGCTAAAGCTCAATGCAATGGCAGAGGTGAAAACCTTTTTCATGTAATTAATCTTTTTGGGTTTGTGTTAAGCACGTAAATTCTTGGATGAAAAGAATTTCGGGATACACTACGTATCCGTTTAATAACTTTTCAAAAACTATGCCAAAGTTTCCTTTGGGCTTGTTTATAAGAGCATAGATACATAAGTTGTGAAAAGTATCTACTACATATTATACTGATTATTAGGCACAAATATTTATTTTCTGATTGTAATCGTAATCGGCATTGTGTATTTTGCTCTGATAAGACGATTATGCGATTTTGCTGGAATCCATTTTGGCATTTGGTCGAGTACCTTGAAAGCCGCTTCATCTAATGCCCGATTGAGTGAAAGCTCAATTTTAGGGTTTGATAATGAGCCATCGGGTTCGACGAAGAAGCCTACGGCCATTTTGCCCGTAATTTTATTTTTTACTACTTCTTCGGGAAGTTCGATAACTTTCTGGACAAACTTATCCATTTCTACGACTCCGCCTGGATAGCTTGGTTTTTCACGAACGGCAGCCGTAATATCAGTGAGTTTGCTACCATCTTCGTTGAAATACTCGGCATCAACCAATAGGCCATCTTCGTATATTTCTTTTCCGCTGAGTTTGCCATTACGATGATAGTAATACCAATTGCCAATCTGGACATCATTTTTATACATACCTTCATTATCAATCAGCATCCCATCAGGATAGTATAAACGATATGGGCCATTTTTTACATCGTAGGCAGTATTGGTTACATAAAGTTCCATCGAAGGGCGGCGGTCAATGCGGTATTCGCATACTTGGTAGAGCTTTTCAGCTACTTGCTTAAACTCTCGGTAAAAAGCAGCATCCTGAGGGGTTTTTACCTCTTTTCGATTGGCAGTGTAGTACTTCGTGATAACTTGTTCGGAGGGTGAGGTGGCTTTTTTAGCATCATTTCCGATGACAAGCACAGATACAGGCAGTTGTGATGTTGTGGTTTGCTTTCATGGTCAAGTGGGTCTCCATCTGTGGTTTCACAGAAGGAACGGGTCGCACCCGTCAACCCGCGAGCCTAGACCTTTGAAAAACCCTGCCTATCCTCATTTTATAGGAGGCACAGGGAGTTTTGCCGAACGGGCGGATCAATCGAGTTTCGGACCGACCGGAGGCGGCGGCTTCGGCCCTGCCTGAGGCGGCGGTGGTGGCGGCTCTTGAAGCCGTTTGACTTCGACATCTGGAATCGTGAAGCGCCAACTGTTGCCACCCCAGACCTCCCAACCGGCGGGCACCTTCGTCTTGTCGATCAGGCCGCGGGCTTTCAGATAGGTGTTGAACGAATCCGGATTGACGTGGAAGAGCACCACGTTGCGGATGTTGCTCATCAGTCTGGCAACGGTTTTGGAGAACTCGGAGCCTGGTTTTTCCAAGGCATCGAGCGGAGTCCCTCCTTTCCCGAGATCCGGCGTGATCGCGATCTGCAGAAAAGGCCAGACCGGCTGGGTGATGATCTCGGTTTTCTGGCCTGGGGGGCTTTTGAAATCGAAGGTATTGAAGTGTGCTGCGATCTTTGTCGGGTCGTAGATCATGCGGTCGCCACCTTGTCGTTTGATGCGCTCGGCAAGCCAATCGCGGCGATGCTTTCTGAACTCTTCCTCGAACATCGCAAGAGGGGTGTGGGGATCAATCATGTGGATGCGGTCCCTGATGGCGAGCGCATGGTAAACAACGGCCTTGGGTGGGATCGGGCGGCTGTTAGGTATATTGACCTCCGTGGGTGGCGGGGCTTTGATGACGGGTGTCTGGTCGAGCTGGGCCTCGAGTTTGGCGATTTCCTCCTGGATGCGGACGGTGGTCAAGTTCTCGGCATCCCGCTCTTGGCGGACCTTGGCTTCGAGGATTTTGAGTTCGTTCAGGTCGGCAAGCAGCTTGTCGTTGGTTTGGATGGATTTCTCGAGCAGGGCGATGCGGCGTTTCTCTTCTTCGAGTTGTTCGGGAGTGGGTGCGTCCTGCTGGAGTTTCTCTTCAATGGATTGTTTTTTCGCGACGGCTTCCGCGAGGAGGATTTTTGCTTGTTCGACCTGCTCGGGGGTGGCGGGCTGGAGGTCCTCGGTGAATTGGATCACCTTCTGGGTGACGTCCGCCTGGACGAGAATCAGGACGAGAATGAGCACGGCCACCACGTTGGTGAGCGCGTCCATGAGGGAATCGAGATTGATTCCCTCGCCGGAGTCTGAGTTGGATTTGCGCGCCACTGGAGGTGATTACTTGAAGAGGGATAAATCGATGTTCCCTTCGTTGGGAACGGGGAGCTTGCCGGTGTTGAGTTTGTATTTGGTTTCGGCAACGCCGGCAGCCCACAGGTAGGAAGAGTTTCCGCCCTTGCGGATGAGGAAGAGCACCATCGAGTCGCGGGTGCGCTTCACCTTTTCCAACAGGTTGTTGTATTCCTCGTTGGTCTCGATGGCGGCGGTGGAAATGGGTTTTGATGCGCTGCCATCGGAGTGGAGAATGATGCCGGTGGAAGTGCATTCGACGAAGAAGAGATTCCGTGCTTCGCGGGAGCCGATACCTCCTGGGCGGATGATCACGGACTCGACAACCTTGGGCGGCTCCTTGCGTTTTTTGAGTTCTTCCTGAAGGGCGGCGAGCTTTTGGTTGAGCGGCGGGCGTTCCTGTTTGAAGCGGGTGATTTCCTGTTTGAGATTCTCGACGAGTTTTTGCAATTCGGCGTCGGTTTCTTGCGGGTTTTTGGCTTTCCGGATCTCGTCGAGTTGGGTCTTGAGGACGATGGTGTGATCTTCGAGTTTTGCCAACTCGGCGGCGGTGGATTTCTCTTTGATGAGCCGTGCTTCGAGTTTTACCGATTCCTGTTGGACGTCATCCGCCTTTTTCCTGAGGTCGCGGTTGGCGATGGCGCGGGCCATTTCCTCTTCGGTTTTGCCTTCCTGATTCATCTGGTTGACCTGCATGGAAACGCTGATCATGAGCGTGAGGATGCCGATGAGGCATGCGAGGATGCTCATGAAGGGGAACAGGGAAACCCCACCGTCGTTGTTGTTTCGGCGTTTTGGCACGGTTCGGCTAGTGAATTAGCGGTTGAAGAAACCGCGTTTCTTTTTCGCGTCGTCGGGAATCTTGTTGGCCCCGAGATCGCGCAGGGCGTGGTTGATCAAATCGATGCCGTTGGCCATTTTCTCAAAGGTGCGGCCCAGTTCGACGTGTGACTTGATGAAGACCTCGCCACTGGTTTCGCTGAGCTTGTTGACCGCATTTGTGAACGATGTCTCAACGACCTGCTGGTGGGAATCAAGGCGCGTCTGGAGGATCTCGCCGGTGTCCCGCAGCATCCGGGTCGCGTCGTTGAGATTGATGAGGAAAGTCTCGTGGGCGCGGGCAAGCGAAGCGACAAGCTGGGGAATGCTCTCGGCTTGTTCGATCAGGGTGTCGGCTGCGAGGTTGCGGCTGTCGTTGAGTTTTGGCAGGAGTTTCTCGGTGCAGAAGGCGTCGATGAGTGTGAGGGTTTCGTCCTCCTTCTTTTGCACGGCGGATAGGGGGAAACTCATCAACATGCTGAGGATGAGTCCGAGCAGGGTGGTGTCGAAGGCGACGCCGAGGCCACCGGTCAGGCTGTTGATGGAGGCCTTGAGGGCATCCGGATTGGAGGTGTCACCCATGGCCAGCGAGCTGACGGCGACGGAAAGTCCCATGACGGTGCCGATGAAACCAAGGATCGGAATGGCCCAGAGGAAGACCTTGAGCAGTGAGTAGGAACTGGTGGAGCGGTTGGCATCAATGTCGGACTGGGTGGAGAGAAACGCGGCGACCTCGCCGTTATCGACGCGCAGTTCAAAGAGTTCGAGGGCTTTGCGGATGCGGTTGACCATGAGACTGTCGCGCAATGTCAGAGGGGTATTGTAGATATTGTCGATGAATCCGCCGACATTGGAGCTGTTGATTTCGCGGCCGAGACGTTCAGGGAAAAGTTGCAGCAGGGTGGCCTGGGCCTGATGCTGGTTTTTTTTCCACTTCATCACGAGAATGGCGATGCCCCAGACGAAGAGGAAGGTTTCGGCGTAATTGACCCATCCTCGATCGAGGAAGATGGCTCCGAGACCGTTGCCGCGCATTGGGATCATAAGCAGCAGGATTCCAACGGTGCCAGCGATGCCGTAGAGCAAGCTTTTGATGAAATCGACATTAGCGTGGTCTTTTTCCTCCCATCCTGCGCGCTGTGGTCTGGTGGGACCAGGAGCGGTGGTCTTTTCCTCCATTTTGGGGATCTTAAGGCGTCCGTGGCACGCCGGGCATTGCACGGTTTGGCCGAAGAGTTCGGGCGTCACGTCGAGGTCGGTTTTGCAGTGGGGACAGGAGACTAACATGAGTGGTTCGGTTGGGTTTTGATCGTGAGTGTGGGAAAACGGTTCTGCCGACTCAAGGCGCGGGGGCTAGACTTATGCAAAGAATTTTTTTGCCGCCGATAGGAATGTTGTAGGTCTTGCTCCAGGTGCGGGTCAAGGGGTCGTAGTCACTTTGCCAGAAGTCTTTCCCGTGGATGGCTTGATCGAAAAGCACACCGTCCACGGTCAATGTGGAACTCCGGGGACAGTTAAGTCCGGTGAAGGTGACCGGCACATAGCTGATTCCACCCGTCAGGTCTAAGGCCGCCGAGTCCTTTTCCGTTCGGACACGGAGATCGGGGTGCAGCCGTTCCAAGGTTCCTGCCTTCACCGTGACGGCATAGTCATTTCCAACCGCTTCGCGGTGGATCATGCGCCAGGTGTTTTCGTCCTTGGTCAAAGCGTCTCGCAACGCGGCGTTGGGGCCGTAGTAGTGCTTCGCAAGCTTCGGCATGACGATGTGTTCGAAAGTCGCCTCGATGAAATCTCCGGGCTCGAGCCGTGTGACCCCGGGCGGAGGGATGATGTCGAGGGTCGATGAGTCGGTCTGGTGGCGGGTGAGTCCGCGCTCGGCCATCCATGGGGACACGTCCTTGCCGCCGAGGCGGGCTTTCCACGCGCGGATCACGATCCCGCGGTTGGCGGGCGGGCCGTTGTGGTCATTGGCCCCCAATTCTCCGTCGTGCAGGGAAAACCACGGGATGCGGCCGGTGCATTCGACCGGCGCGGTGCGGTAAACATTGCCGCCCCACTTCGTGTTCCACTCGCGGGTGAGGCCGGTTTCATTGCCGATGGCCATCTTGCGCTCCCTGCTGGAGTTATAAGTATCAGCACCCGCTTGAAAAACGACAAAGCGTGAGAAATCCATCGGCTTGGTGGCATCCATCCGGATTTGATAGATGCCGCGCACGATGTCATCGGTGCGGGCGAGGCTGACGGTCGTCGAGTGGCGGATGCCGTCGCCGATTTTTCCGGTATAGGTCACCTCGGTGAGACAGGGCCCGGGACGATGATGGATGGCTCGCATCGCCGAGTGGGGGACCCGCTCACCTGCGGGAGTGAAGAAACGGAGGAAATCGCCGCCGCCGACGTTGCCGGTCCAATTCCATGGCGGGTCTTCTACTTTCGCTTTCACCATCAGCGGTCTCACGTCGGTGATGGTGCAGTTCGCCTGGGCCTGCTCGGGTTCGAAGCAGATGCTTTCACCCCACGATCCGATCGCGGCCTGGTGCCAGAGCTGGTTATTCCCCCAGCCGATCAGGCTGAGCTGCGCGTGGGAGGCCGCGGGCACTCCTCCCCAGTGGCCATAGGCGAGGGTGAGCTCCAGATCCACTGTGCCGCCGGCGGGCAGTCTTATTTGTGAAATGCCGTGAAACCATGCGCCCCCATACACGCCGCCTTCCGGTTCGTTGTGCCAGTTCTTGCTGAGTTGCACGGGAATGCCGGTCGGATTGCCATCCATGTCCCGCAGGATCGCGGAGATGCCGGTTAGGGAGCTCCCGATGCGTTGGCGGAAACCGCTGGAGGTTTTTTCAAACATCAACCTCGCCGTTTGTTCGCGGTCGCTTGGATTGGTGAGGGTGAGTTTGATCCGCTCGATGGCATCGTTGCTCGGCCCGCTTTTGCCTGGCGGCGCGATGGGTTCGGCGCCGTCGAGATTCACCCGGAACCAACCGACAGCCGGATCATGCTCGACGGGGCAGGCGGTGCCGGTGGCGATTTCCGAGGCTTTCACGGTGACCGGGGGCATCGCTTCCGCAGACTCGAAAGTGGTGGGATCAAGCGCGAGTGAGACTTGCTGCCAGTTCGCCGCGGACCAGCTTTGATCCTTGGGTAGATCCCAGCGCTTCTGCATCTGCAAGGCTCCCTTTGCCGAGCTCAGCTTGATTTCCAACGAGGCATCCTTCCACACTGCGGACGGGCTTTTCGCGGAGGCGAATCCATCCGCACGGAAGTTCCACTCGCGCACGGTCTTGCTCCAGGGATTGACGAAGCTGGGGTTGCCATACCGTTGGCGGATCGTGGCGATGTCGATCGCCCGGTTGTAGAACCGTATTTCATCGATGACTCCGGTGAAGTGCTGGCCACCGCCGTGATTGTCCTCGCGGCGGCCGAAGGCGAGCGCGTGGTTGTTAGGAGTCCGGGGTTTGCCGATTTTTTTCGACCCCGTTTCCTGGCCGTTGATATAAAAACGAAACGTGTCTCCGTCATAACTGATCGCCAGATGGCTCCACGCGTCGGTTGGCAAGGCGCGCGCCGGACTTGGGAGGATCACGTGCTGGTTCTCGCCGCCACCGCCGCCGATGTTGAGGCGCGCCTGCGGCACTCCACCCTGAAGCACGATGCCATAGTTTCCATCGCACGCCTCGTTGCGGTTCTTGCAGACCAGCCATGACCCGGCGCGGTTCGCGGAGCGCTTGTCCAGCGGGACGAACACCCAGAGATCGAGCGTGAATTGTGCCGGATCCAACGCCGCTTCGTGCGGGACGATGAAGGCGTTGCTTCCTGTCAGGCCGTAGCCGCCGCCCATTTTCCCGAACGATGCTTCTCCCTCCTTGATGGATTCCTGCCCCGGGCGGGCGGCAAAGATCATGCCAAGCCGGTCCGGCCACGCCGCGGTTTCGAAACGGGCCTCGACGTTGACGGGCGGTCCGCCATCCATGGCAGTGAACTCGAGATCGGTGACATCGGCGCGTTGCAGGAAGAGCCCGGACTCGATCAAACGGGGTCCGGTGAAACGACTCCAGGGTCCGCCCTTGCTGCACTGATAGAGTTTGCCGTCTGCCTTGAGCAGCAGTTCGAGTTTCGCAGGGGATGGAACTTGCGGTGTTGACGGTTCTTTTTCCCCGAACTTCAGATAATCCATTCCAGCTTGAACCGGCCCGAGGTGGCTGAACTGCAAGCTCACCGTGTCCTGTTCCATAGCATAGAAGCCGGTCTGGACACAGCGCTTCCATGGCGCTTTCGGGATGACTCCCGGAAATCCCTCAGCCCACCACATCGACGTGTAATCACCCGGCTGCGGCATCAGCTCGGCAAGCGGGACAGGAGCCGCCACCGCAGTCGCTTTGAAAGTCAAAGCCGCCAGCAACAAGGCGGCAGCGGCGGTGGGTGGGTTTGAAAAAATGAAGTTCATCAAGCGGTCTGTGGTTACTTTTGGCCAGCGGGCACCCAGCGGAAATTTCTAAATTTCGGACGGGGCCCCTTCCATGTGTCTCCCAGTGTTAGCGATTGCTCCTTGCCATCCTTCCGCGATGCCAAGCGGTCCGTGGCGGCAAGGCGCAGCTCTTTGATTGCAGACCAATCTGAGCGCGCGGCACCGGTCGCGTCCTTGAAATCACCGGCACCCAGGTCGATCACCCGCCAGTCAGCCCCGCCCGTCAATGCCACTTCCGCCGCATGGTCATCCATGCCGATGATGAGCTTGTTAGGTAATTCCGCAAGAACCTCGATCGCAAGCCTGGCACCTGCCGGGGCCTTCCAGCGTTCGTCATGAAGTTTATGCGTGCTGCGCGCCCATTCCTCTGGCTTGTAGGTGAACCATTCTTTTTCCCACTCGCCCTCGAAGGACTCGATGAGCAGGGACGGTTGCATCGACATCTTGACTCCGGCGGCCTTGAGCTCCTCCGGAGTCACCATGTGCATCAGTGAGGACAGGTTGAACCTGTCGCTGGTATACATGCGGTAGTAGTAACCGGCACCGCTGACCGGCGGATCCAGCGGATAGACGACATTGGCATAAACCCAGAGGGGTTTGTCGGTGCTGGCGAGTGGCAGGTTGGCGATCCATTGGTCGCCCTGTCGGCGGGCTGCTGCATAGTGCCAGAACCGGTTTTTCGTGTTGTTGGCGTCGTCCCCAAGACCATCGATCTGGCCTTGCCGGGTATAGAAAACATCGACGCGGAGAACGGGCTTGGATGCATCCGGCCGCACCGTGAGGACCGGCACGCCGTCAGCGGACTTCAGCGCCAGCCCGGTCTGCGGAGTCTCGGGCAAGGTGAAAATCCCTTTCAGATACTGGTCGAACCACAACTGCGTGGCCACTTCGTATTCGGCGGTGTCCTGGTGGTTGTGATGCGGCGCACAGGTCACCCGCCAGTCGGCGGATGGGATTTCCTTAACCGCGATCTGCAGATCGTTGATGCGGCCGTGGAAATCGTTCGCCGGACTGAGGAAGATAATCGGGCAGGAAATTTTTTTCAGATAGACATCATCACTCAGCGTGGCGCGAAAAGCCGCATCGGGATTCGCACGATCACTCATCCCGCCGCACGAGGGCGCGGCGGCTTTCACCCGCTGGTCGCTTCCTGCTGTGAGCACGGTGAGTTTTCCACCCATCGAGTGCCCGTAAACTCCGAGTTTTCCGGGATCCACTTCCGGCTGCCGTTCGAGAAATGTCAGCGCGCGGCGGGCCGCCATGGTGCACGGGAACCAACCGCTGTTGCGGGGCGAGGCCACCGGATCGATCGAGTGATCGGACGGCGGATTCAGGACAAAATTGTTTCCGGGATACCGGCAGGGGGCGTGATAGGCGTCGATCGCGCCCCAGTCGGTGGTGAGTTTGTAGGCGGGATCGCTGGTCTTGCCGTCCCAGAACAGCTTCACCTGATTGGGGCCCACCGCGTAGCCGGGCGCGGTGTACCTTCCCGCCCAGGCGATCGAGATCGTGGCGTAGCCGCGCTTGGCGTTGCTGAGGACCGCTTCAAACTGTGCATACTGCCCCCCTCCATGGATCTGAACCAGCCCGGGGATTTTCGTGGCTCCTTTCGGGTATCCATATACCGCGGCCATCATCGCCTTTCGACCTTTGAAGACCCCGACGCGGTAACGCAGGATTTTCATCACCACCCCGCCGTCCTCCCATTCGTTCAAGACTTCCACATCGAGCGGCTCCGCACGCGGATCGAAGCCCGCCCAGAGTTCCTCGAAATTTTGTGGTGCCACGCCATTCTTGAGTGGAGGCAGGGATTCCTTCAGCAGCGGCGGGGCGCTGCCGTCAGCCGCCCATGTCGAAGGCAGAGCCATCAGCGAGAAGATAACCATCAGGGCGAGTCCGGCATGGGCGCGGCCGTTGGACGGCTCCGTATCATGGCGCGGCCGCAACGGGTTTTTCGGGAGGGCAATCATGGATGGAGCGAGTGTCGGCTCGGTGAAGAAATTTTTTGGGAATCGACTCCAGCGATCTCCTGCCACGCAGGCCGCGATCGGCGCGGAGTCCTGGGCATCCTAGAGGCGTTTTGGAAGCGTGGTATCCTCATTTTAGAGGATAATTGTCGTTTGGGCGTCCATTCGCGGTTGAAAAGTCCCTGGCTGGAGAGTCCTGTGATCAAGGGGCGCCGACTATCAGGACATGTGCAAACATCCTGTAAAATGAGGATATTCAAACCCCAAGAATCTG
This sequence comes from Akkermansiaceae bacterium, assembly GCA_025457805.1. Lineage (GTDB taxonomy): Bacteria > Verrucomicrobiota > Verrucomicrobiia > Verrucomicrobiales > Akkermansiaceae > Luteolibacter. The sequence continues at coordinate 10,015 of JALOTR010000040.1, forward strand.
CCATTTTATCGACCCTATTCCGGTCAAGAAAGAATATCGGCGTCCCGTGAATTCTTCGGAATCAATTCAGCCAGCTCCAAAAATCCCAAAAAACCCAAAATTCCCAGAACCATGAAATCCCAATCCAACCCATTCCTCCGCACCGCGAGCTTCGTGGCGGTCCTCACCTTCGCTCTCTCCGCCGGCCCGGTCCTCGCCGCGCCACTCTACTGGGACGGTGCCGACACCGGAGCGGACGCGCAAGGCGGCGCAGGCACCTGGGACACAACCACCACCAACTGGGACACCGCAGCAACCGGCGGAGCGGACTCAGCCTGGGGCACCTTCGGAAACACCAACATCGCCAACTTCGGCGGCACGGGCGGCACGGTCACTCTCGGTGCCAACCTGGGTGCCACCGGCGCGTATCCCAACCAGATCAATGTCACAGCCGGCAACTACATCATCGACCAAGCCGGATTCGATCTGTCATTCCGGGGGACTGCAATCACCGTATTGTCCGGTGCCACGCTTGAGATCACGGGCGGCACGATCACGTTGCAGAACACCGGGAGCCTGAGCGTGACCGGCACCAACGCCCTGAAAATCAGCTCGAAG
>JALOTR010000645.1 GCA_025457805.1 Akkermansiaceae bacterium
GTTCGGTCCCGATCGCCGAGCTGTAATAGAGCGATTTCCCCCTCAAATGGTGGGGGTTCTGGCGGAAGGCTTCACGCTGACTGGCGGCAGGGCCCACCTCGTTTTCGATCCCCAGCAGGACGGGGATGTCTTGGAACGAGTGAAGCCCATCCGAGATGAAAAACGGCACCACGATCACATGGGGAGTGGGCGACATTTTGTCCCACTCTGCGATGAAAGGTTGTTCTTCCATGTAGGCATCCAGCACGGCGGCGAAGCCCGCGCCGGATTGGGCGATGAGGTCCGCCTGATCGCGGATGGCCTTGGTGGAATTCTGGTTCAGGCCGGTCCCGTGGCCGGTGATGATGAGGGTGGTTTCCGCCGGATTGATGCCCGGAGCCACTTCCTGAGCCCGCCGGAGGATGAGCCCGGTCATCGAAGGGTGGATGCCAACCGGGAGGCAGTAGTGGATGGTTTTCCCCCGAACCTCGGTGGTGGGACCGGTGAGTTCCAATTCCCGCGGGATGACATCCTGGGTGAAGTAGCCCTCGCTGATGAAGTCCGGGACGACGTAAACTTCCTCGGAATCAATCATATACAGCGCCTCGCGCATCGACGGCTCCTCTTTCCAGAAGCAGCAATGCACCTCTGAAAACAAACCCCGGCGGCGGATCTCGTCGGCGTGGTCGAAATAGGGAGTCGAGGAATCCGGATTTTCGGTGGACCCGTGACCCACGATGAGGAGGGCGCTGGTTGGCTTCGGCGCGATGGACATGGCGGGAAATTGGCGAGACTCCCGGGGAATGCAAGGATGCGCCGCAAGGAAATCCCGCCCTGCTCAGTTCGCCCTGCGCCGCAGGAGGAAAAACAGCACCGCCGCCAGCCCGAGAGGCAAGGTGTGCGGCTCTGGAATCACATCGGCGGGCTCGGACAGGGTCGTGAAAATGGGACCGCCACTCCGGTTGAGGTTCGCATCGAGAACCGGAGTGGCGGCTTGGGAGGAAACCACCATTGCGAGGGCAAGGGCGGCCCGTTGGGTTCGGGGGAAAGTTTTGATGAAGGTCATTGATTTCTAGGAAATCCTTACAATCGAGAGACTATGATATTTCGGACAAAAGGACATTACGTGATCGCGTAAAATCTCCGAAGCGGCCTTGATTCCCTCGATTCGGGGTTGATCGTGCTGCGCAGGGGATTAAGACGGCGGGGTGTTGGAGCAACTGAAGCTGTGGATGGATCCGGAAGCCCGAGAGGGGCCGGAGGCGATGGCGGTGGACGAGTGGCTTCTGGAAAATTGCAGCGTCCCGGTCCTGCGGGTGTATTCCTGGAAGGGGGCTTGGGGCAGTCTCGGGTATTTCGGGAAACTCGAAGAAGCAAAAGCCTCGCTTCCGGGCCTGCCATGGGTGCGCCGCTGGACGGGGGGCGGGCTGGTGGATCACCGCAACGATTGGACTTACACCCTCGCGATTCCTGCCAAGTCCGCAGTTTCCCGGATGAAGGGTGCGGAGAGTTACCGCTGGATTCACCAGGCCCTGGCCATCGCTTTGCAAGCGGAGGGGATCGCCGCCGCCCTGAGCGGTGGTGGCGCGGAAACCGGGGCCGCACTTTGTTTTCACAATCCGGTGAGCCACGACATCGTGACTCCCACAGGCACAAAACTCGCCGGAGCCGGCCAACGCCGCACGCACCGCGGCTTGCTCCACCAAGGTTCGGTCGCATCGCCGTGCACGAATGAATCCTCGCTCGTGCGTGCCCGCCACCTGGCCGCGGCTTTGTGTGATAACTTTACCTTTGAAGAAATTTCCGTTCCAAAGGCATGGATCGAGGACAAGGTGAGGGTGCGTTATGCGCTGTCCCCATGGACCTCGCGGAGATGACAAAATGCATGTCGGCACGCTGCGCAAACTTGCAGCTTTTGCTCAATTTCTGCAAAGAATGCAGGCATTTTGGGCAAATCAAAATATTCTATAAATCCGTAATCATTTTAATAGTATGATTATCATGGGCTTATGGCCTTATGGCCGATTTTGGCACGTCGATTGCCATACTACAATTGTTCTCCGGGGGGGGAACAAGGGACTTAGTCCCAACAAACTGCCAGCCTGCCGAGTGAGTGATCTTCCCTTACAAGATTCCCTTGGCAGGCTGGTTTGTGTTTGTAGCCTAACAGGCTTGAGTCGCCCGCTTGGATCTGATTCATCTTCGGAGAACTCTGTGAGGACTGACGATTGGGGAACTACACTCCAGGACGGACCTCAGCAGGATTCCAACCCGTGATTCGAGTTCACCTCGCCAAACCCATGATTGCTCCTCCACCCGCTTCCCCCCGAACCGAATGAACCGCGAACCGTTGCGTCTGCTTCTGGCTGAAGATGGTGAGGCCGATGCCATCCTGATTCTCAAGGCCCTCGAAAACCACGGATACTGCGTCGAATGCGAACGAGTGATGACGGCGGCTGCCTTTGAAACAGCGCTTTCGTCCGGCGAATTTGATATGATTCTTTGTGACTATGTCATGCCGTGTTTTGGTGCGCTCGAAGCGATCGGGATACTCCAGCGCAACAATCTGGATATACCATTGATCATCGTTTCCGGGACCATTGGCGAATCCGCCGCCGTGGAGGCGATGCGCGGCGGTGCTTGCGATTATCTGCTCAAGGGCGATCTGAGCCGCCTAGGTGCTGCAGTGGAGCGGGAGCTGCGCGATGCTGATATCCGCAGACAGACGCACTGCCCCGATGAATGCGCCCGCTCCAATGAAGTGAGATATCTGGAACAACGCAACGCGTTGATTGCCCTCACGCGGGAAACCCAGTTGGTAAATCTCAGTCTGGAAGAAG
>JALOTR010000646.1 GCA_025457805.1 Akkermansiaceae bacterium
GGCCCGATGGCACCCTCGACATCCGTCCCGAGCGCACCGAGGTCTGCCAATATTATGCGTTTTTCTGCAGCACCACCACACCCGGGCAACGACCGGAGTTATGGAAAACCTTGGTCGAGGAGTTTGGTCCTTCGCGCCGCGAAACCAAAGCGCACCCAGAGATATTCCCCTGCAATCAACTGCCGGGCAACATGCTGCGCATCGAGATCCTCTCGCGCTATGGAAAAACCGCACGAATCCATGACGAAGCACTTGGCTACTGGCAAATGATGTCGGAAACCACCGGCACCTTATGGGAACACGACAGACCTCAGGCATCCTGCAACCATGGTTTCGCCTCTCACGCCGCCGTGGTCTTGCGCCGCGACGTCCTCGGCTTGAGAGAGATCAATCATCAGGCGAAAACCATCGCATTCTCCCTCCCGGACAATCCCCTCACCCACTGCCGCGGCTCGTTCCCAACGAAAGACGGCGACATCGTCATAGAGTGGAAACGCGGCAATCCACCGAAGATCAAATTGCCATCGGGATGGAAGTCCGTTCCCGCAGCGCCCACCGGGCAGGCGTCACATTGAGGAAAACGGTTCGCAATGATGTGGCGATGAAACGGGAATTCCAATTCAGACTCACCTTTCCTCGTATGACTCTTGCACACCTTGCGGCCATCATCGCCACTCTTGTTCCTTTGGGAGGATTCGCTCAAGGTGTCCCTGTCAACGTTGCCCGCCCGGTCGATAACGGTGCAGCCCTCGTCAACCCCAACATGGGCTGGACGATGCATTTCTATTCGAACGTTCCGCGCAACTATGGGTCGGAGCTAACACCCTCGGACACCCTCGACGACTTCCCGGGACTCTCGACCGTTTACCTGCGGCTGCCCTGGGCCTATCTCGAACCCGAGGAGGGAAAATACAACTGGGCGGTGCTCGACACGCCGGCCCAGCGCTGGATCGCCAAAGGCAAACGCATCGCACTTCGCATCACCTGCTCGGAAAACTGGATGACCTACGCCACACCGCAGTGGGTCAAGGACGCTGGAGCCAAGGGAACCTACTATCAGTATGGCAAAGGTCGGGTGAATAAAGGCGGACCATGGGATCCCTTTTTCGACGATCCGGTTTTCATGGAAAAGCTCGAACGCTTCATGACCGCCTATGCCGCGCGCTACGATGGCAATCCGAATGTCGAATTCATCGACGTCGGAACCTATGGCTTGTGGGGAGAAGGCCACACGCATGCCAGCAGTCGACAGGATTCCATCGAACTCCAGAAACGGCACATCGACCTCCACCTCAAGCACTTCAAGAAGACCCTGCTTTGCATTTCGGATGACTTCGCCGGCCACGATAAACCCGGCAAGAACTTCCCCATCACTGACTACGCGTTCTCCAAGGGTATCACGATCCGTGACGACAGCATCCTCGTCCAGCCTCCTCCCAGGTCATGGTATCACGCCGAAATGGCGCAGCTGTTCTGGCCGAAGATGCCAGTCATTCTCGAGCATGAACATTACGACGGCTCCAAACAACGGGGAGCTTGGAGCGGCGAACTTCTGCTCAAGGCCGTGGAGGATTACCATGCGAGTTTCATGTCAATTCATGGTTTTCCCAAGCCATTCCTCGAAGAGAACCGGGTGATCATCAATGCCATCAACCAGCGCCTCGGCTACCGGATCATGCCAATGGAATTGAGTTGGCCTGCGACCGTGCCCATCGCCACAGCGCAGCAGGCTTACAACGCCTATGGAGACGTGACCAAACACGCCGACCCAGGAAAATCGTTCAAGGTCCGATGGTCATGGGCCAACAAGGGCGTCGCTCCCTGCTATCCCGGAGGTTTCCCGGCACTCACGCTCAAGGATCAAAAGGGCGGCATCGTATCCGTGCTGGTGGATGAGAAATTCAACATGCGCGACTTGAAGATCGGAGAACCCGGCAAGGCTCCCGTCACCACCCACGAGAGCGAATTTGTCGCTGGCCTGATCGCTCCCACCACGCGACCTGGCAACTATGACCTTTATCTATCCGTCGGTGCGCGTGACGGCACGCCGAAGATCGCAATGCCATTGGAAGGCGACGACGGACAACGACGCTACCGCATGGGAAGCATCCAACTGGAAGTGCCGGGCTCCAGCGCTCCGATCTCAACCACAGCTCCCGCCCCCCAAACACGAGAGGAGATTCTCAAACGGATGAGGAAAGCCGCCGACTATCAGATCTCGGCCATTGTCCCCGAGGAGGAATTGAAAAAGCTGAGCCGCCCCGGATATGAGTGGCTCTGTCACAATATCGGGGGCTGGCGCTCGGGCACCTTCCATCTCGGCTTGTTCAAACTGTGGGAATTGACCCGCGATCCTGCATACATGGAACAAATGATGAAAGTCGGGAAACTGCGGAATTTCACCCCCGTTCCGCGAATGACGGGTGAGGACGACTTGTGTATCGGCCAGATGTATCTGCGGCTTCACGAAATTCACAAAGACCCGCAGATGCTGGCACCCATGAAGGAAGCGGTGCGCTTGACGGCGGAAAAACTCGCGAAACAAGCGCAAACCCGCGATCCGGCACTGCTCAAACACGGCGGGGAAGGTGGCGGCGATTTGTGGTCCTTTGCAGATGCCTTGTTCATGGCCCCTCCGAACTGGGCACATCTGATCCGAATCACGGGTGATCCGGACGGGCAATATGCGGCGTGCCTTGAAGAGTTATACAAAAGGAATTGGGATTTCCTCTTTGATACCACCCATCATCTATACTATCGGGACACCTATTTCATCGGAAAAAAACGCAACGAGCGCCCCATCTTCTGGGG
>JALOTR010000647.1 GCA_025457805.1 Akkermansiaceae bacterium
CGATGTCCGGCGTCCATCGGGCAGCGCCGGGTCAAGGGGCACGTGCACGCCGCCGATCATGGCGAGCGCGAGCATGACGACGGGCAGCTCCGCGCGATCCTCCAACAAGCTGGCCACGGGCTCGCCCGCGATGACGCCGCCAGCACGGAGTCGGCTTGCAAGCGACCGGGCTTTGGCGTCCAGCGATTTGTAATCGATCACTTCTCCGCCGCATTGAAGGGCGGGCAGCTTTCCAAATTCCGCCACGGACCTCGCCCACATCCGCGTGATGCTCTCGGTGGCGATCGGTTTTCCGCCGTCCTCCACGCTGCCACTTCCGTCTTCCGGAGGCGGGATGCGGGTGAGTGTTTCCGCATCGCTGTCGGCTGGCAGGCCCTTGGCGATTTCTCCGACGATTCGCGCCCAGTGATCCAGCAGGCACTTCGCCGCAGCGGGGCCGAGGCCGCTGCCATCCGTTGCCACTGCCAAGCGCAGCTCCGGTCGCACGTATGCGCTCGCCAACAAGCCACCGCCGCCGGACTCGTGGAGTTCAATCGAATGGACCTGTGGAAAATCGCCCGCTCGCTGGTGAATGGTGCCTGTTTCCACCATCAACACGCCGCCGGGCCATGGTTTTCCGGGGAAACTTGGGAAAAGATCCGGCAGACATTCCACCGGCGCTTGCTCCACCTCCCGCATGGCGAGAAGTTTTGCTCGCAGGTTTTTCAAGTGTTCCTGCAGCGATCCCATGCGCGCCCGGGGAATCACCAGGGGCACCGTTTGCATGGAAAATCCCGCGCATCCATCCTGCGGAGCGCCGGCCCGCACCTGGCCCACGGCTGCGCATTCGGCTCCAGCCGCGATGGCCAGCGCCTGACCCCAGGCCCAGGTCAAAATGGTGGGTGCCGTCACCTGCATCCGTTCGGCCGCTTGTTCGAGTCCCACGGCGCTGGCCTCGCCCAGTGCGCAGGAAACCGCTGCCGGTGATTTCAAATCTTCCGGAAATTCCGGCATCCGTGGATCGCCCAGCGCTGCCTGTTTCGTGTGAAACTCCGCCGCCCTCGCCACCGCCGCTTCATCCGGCGGCACCCAAACCGGCATCGACAAGCCCCCGGGGCTGCCACCTTCCACGCGTTCCAGAAATGCTTTCACGATCCGGGTCATCGACCTGCCATCCAGCAATGCGTGGTGAAAAGTCCATACCCAGCGTCTACTCCCTGGCCAAAATGCCACCCTCCATGGCGAGCCCTGTTCCAGCGGCAACGCGTTCCTGCGGTCTTGCTCCAGCCAGCTTTCCCAATCCGCAGGCTCCTTTCCAAGTTCCTGCCACCCGCCATCTCCTTCATCCGGCAAAAATCCCAGCGCCTCTCCGTTTTCGATCTCGAATCGCCCACGCAAAACCTCGGTGGCGGCGACAGTCTCGCGCCATGCGTCCTCGATCCGTGCAACCGATGCGTCTTCCCGGAAATCCACCACCACCTGCTCGATGTGCAGGCTGGGATTTCCCGACAGACTCTCACGGAGCATGGCGGACTGCACCGGGACAAGTTCAAGGATGTCGTTTGCAAGGGGGGGCATGAATCACAATAACAAGCAGAATGGCATTCGTGAAAAATGCCACTGCGAACCTTGAGTTTCCTCCAATTTCCCCCGTTTCGCAACAACGCGATCACGTGCTAGAATCCGTTATTCTCCCGTGACTGCGCTTTTCGCTCATCCACGTGTAAAGCATCACCCACAAGGAAAGCGCCAAGCCAAACAGCGGAATCTGCAACAGGGACGGCAGCGAATACAGCATGGAAACCACCGGGATCCACACTCCCCAGGTGGCGAACAAGGTGGGCACCACGGTTTCCCGATAGTAGGAAACCGTGAAGAAACGCCCGATTCCCCGGCTGCCGTAGCCCTGGTTTTTCCAATCATACAACATCGCCGTGAATGGCGCGGCAAAGAGGGGATTGTAGAGGAATTGATCGACGAGAACTTTTTGCAGCACCACGCCGAAGCTCGCCTCCGCGCCAAACCACCCGGCCTGCATGCGATAGAAAAAATCCACCACCACTCCCATGAAACACCAGAAGGGAATGGTGAAGATGAGATTGGAAAAATTGCCACGCGTGATGCGGCGATTTTGAAACACGACAATCCGCAACAACTCCGGAATGAAGGCTCCCGCAATGATGGCGGAGAGTCCGGAATAGGCATAACTCCAGCGCTGTTTGAAATCGGCAAGCCGATCCAGAAGCTCCGCCGTCGGTGGATAGAAAAAATAAGCCAGCACCCATCCCAACATCACCCCTTGCACAATCAGCCCCGGAACCACATTCGCACGCGCCGCCCGCAACCCCGCCGACCAAGGAGCCTCGCGGGGAATGGGGGATGCGGAAGGTTCCTCGGACATCGGAGCAGGAGGCTCATGGATCATCTTCTTCCACGAGGCAAGCCCCTGAGGCAGATATCGCAGGGTTTCATTTCACCTCCGCCTCCACCAAGCCGCCAGCAGGCTGCCGATGAGGCAATGATAGACAGCAGAAATCGCCGCAGGCACCGGCGCGAGAACCAGGCTGGGGAAATGCTTGGTGGCAAGAGCCGCGCCGAGGCCGCTGTTTTGCATGCCCACTTCGATGGAGATCGTCCTCCGCAGAGGTTCGCTGCATCCGGCGGCCTTTGCGAAAAAGTAACCGATGGAAAATCCGGCGAAATGCAGCAGGAAAACCGAGACAAACAAGGGCGCGGCTGCCTTCGCGATTTCCGGTTTCTTGAGTGCCACGATGCAACTCACGATCAACACGATCACCACCACGCTCAACAAGGGACCGATCGCATCGAT
>JALOTR010000648.1 GCA_025457805.1 Akkermansiaceae bacterium
GTTTTTCACCGATCCGGTCTGGTGGTTCTATTTGTTCTGGTTGCCCGCCTATCTTGAGGGTGAGAACGCCCGCAAGGTGAAGGAATTCATGGTTGCGAATCCGGCATTTTCCGGCAGTCCGCAGGAGGTTCCGGGCGTGATCAGTTGGCCATTCGCTGTGGCAGTGGTTTACATTGTCTCCACGTTCGGATCGATTTTCGGGGGCTGGCTTCCCAAGTTCTTCATCAACGGCGGCATGGACTCCAATCGAGCGCGCAAGTTATCCATGTTCATTTTCGCGCTTTTCCCGTTGAGCGTTCTTCTCGCGTCGCGACTTGGCCAGATCAACACCTGGTATGCCGTGAGTACGATCGCCATCGCATGTGCCGCCCACGCGGCATGGTCCGCCAACATCTTCACGACTGTTTCAGACATGTTTCCGAAGAAGGCGGTCGCATCTGTCACGGGAATCGGTGGCATGGCGGGCGCGGTGGGTGGCATTCTCATCGCCCGGGCGGCCGGCGTGTTGCTGGCTCATTTCACTGAACTCGGCAAGGTGGAGGTGGGATATGGGATATTGTTCATCATTTGTGGCTCGGCTCACATTACAGCATGGACCGTGATGCATTTCCTGGTTCCGAAGTTCAAGAAGATCGTGCTTTGAAGATGGGTTCCAAGGATCACGGAGTGCGATGTCCCCATGCCCATTCACAACTCAATTGGCTGCCGTCTTATTCATGATCGGATCATGGGGTGGGTTCGCGGTTTTGTGAGGAGTTGCATCGTCTCTGAATATCCCATTCAATTCTCGGATGCACTGACGCGGACGAAACAACGGGAAAGATTGCCGACGATGCCATCGGCCGTATCGAGGGCAGCCTTGTCGAGCGTCTGGGAGAGCACGCTTCCGTTGCCGGATCTGGTGGAATGGAGATGCCAATTGATGAAGTCCGCAGTCCAATAGATCTTATAGTTTCGGCCGATGACACTTTGCCATGATATCTGATAACTGGTGACGGTATGGTTGGATTCGTTGACTTGGAAGCGTGACTGCGGATTGGTGGGATCGGTGCCTGCGATGAACTCGTCGCGATTGTCCTGCCCATCACCATCCGGATCACCCGGGGCATCCAGCGGATTGTCACGGTTGAGTCCGAATTGAGACTCGAAACTGTTAGGCATGCCATCGGCATCGTTGTCCGGACGGCGAGGGAAGAGCGCGGTCGTGGTGGTGGTTCGATATTGATCCAGCAGACCTAACAGATCCGTCCCGGTTTGAAGCGAGAGTTGGCTCCTGATGGTGGTGTTGGTAGTTTGTGAAGCGATCAGGTTGGTATTTTCCCCGCAGTCCGTGACGAGGTTGAACAACTGCTTCGGAACGCCTTGGTCGGTGCCCGCAGGATTCGATATGGGCTGATTGGCAGAGTTCCACGAGCTGGACGTGCCGCCACCGCCTGTCGAATCGATGAATTTCCATCCATCCGTTGTTTTGAGCCCGAGGTCGCCGCGGATCGACGAGACGATGATGGAGTTTCGGGACGGGGTGGTTTTGCGTTGTCCACGGATCAAATTGAGGAAACTCTCGCCATCGGGTGCGGTGGTGGCGGGCAGTTCCGAGCCCATGTATGCGGCGATGGTGGCGAAGATGTCGCCTTGCCAGATCGGGGCATCCACCTTGAGACCAGCCGCGGCTTGGCCCGGCCAGCGGACGACGAATGGCACGCGGGTGCCGCCTTCCCAGACGTCGCGCTTGTTTCCCCGCAAGGGTCCGTTCGGATCTTTTCCCCGGGACAAGCTCTGCGACATGGCTGCTGCTTCCGGGCCGTTGTCGCTGGTGAAAATGATGATCGTATTTTGGCTGAAGCCGTTGTTGTCCACTGCATCGATCAGGCGGCCGATGCGATGATCCACCTCGCGCATCCAGTCGGCGTAATGAAAGCCCGCCGCACTATCGGTCCCGATGAATGGCGGGGTGAGCGCCCATGGAAGGTGCGGAGAGTGAAGCGCGACATAGGCGAAGAATGGATCGCTGTCGCCGGAACCCGCGCGCTGCGACAGGTATTGCTCGACGTCGCTGATCAGGATCGGTTCGGCATCGACTTGCCGGTAGGATGGGTCTCCAAGGCCTGCGCGGGAGTCCTTGTTGCCGACGACCGTGGAATTGAGGGTCGATTGTGAGAAATAGAGGAAGGTATCAGAGTTGGTGGCGTTGCGGTAAGCGCCCGCGCCGCCATTGAGGGAGGCGTCCCAGTATTGGACGCGGTCATTGGCGAGATAGACGTAAGGGGCGAAGTTGATGGCAACGGCGAGGCCCTTGAACACATCGAAGCCGTGAGCCACGGCGTGTTGCTCGACGGGTCGGGCCCAATCCACCGTTGCCGGATCGGTCGGGTTGTTGGTGATGCGGGTGTTGCTGTTGCGCTGATACCAAGCACCGCCGAGATGCCATTTGCCAAACGCCGCGGTGTCGTAGCCTTGTGTTTTGAGAAACTCGGCGATGGTGACATCCTCCGGTTTCGGGATCTGGGGAATGGGGCCGGCGCCATATTCTCGCGATATGTTATCAAACTCGCGCCAGTTATACTTCCCGGTAAGCAGGGCATAACGACTGGGTGTGCAAACCGCATTGCTGGAATGGGCCTGGGTGAACATCACGCCTTGGGTGGCAAGGCTGTCCATGCGCGGAGTGGGCGCCGGGCTTGCAGTGCCAAACAGGGTTCCATAGGCGGACATGTCACCAAATCCCATGTCATCGGCATAGATCACCACCACGTTCGGCTTGGCGGGTGACGGGGTGTGGTTGGGAATGGAGGATGGATTTGCA
>JALOTR010000649.1 GCA_025457805.1 Akkermansiaceae bacterium
ATCACGCAGGGGCCGATCTCGGTCATTTGCTCGACTTTCATTTCGCAGGCACGGATCGCCTTGTCCCACTCCGGGATTTTATCGCTGAAACGGAAATCCGCATATTGGAAATGTCCGCCGGGTTTCAGCACGCGCGCCACTTCGGATAGAAAACGCGGGAAGTCCGGATAACAATGGGATGCCTCCACATTGATCACGGCATCGAAAGATTCGGTAACAAAAGGAAGATCCTCGGCATCGCCTTGGACGAATTCCAGACCTGCGACGTGGTGGCGTTTTTTACAGAAGGCGATACCCTTCGGATTGAGATCCAGGCCGGTGTAAGACTCCGGTGTGAAGGTGCGGGCGAGATAAGCCGCGCCGCCGCCGTGGCCGCAGCTCACTTCAAGCACCTTTTTGCCCCGCAGGTCGGCGAGGCTGCCGACATGATGATACAACTGCACACAGGCCCGGTCCGGTTCCTCTTCGGCAGTGAGCGGAATGCCCATCGGTGGATCGGTTTCGTAGGCATAGTTGAGAAACACCACGCCTTCCTCATGCAGGCGTTTGGTGAGAAACGGATACCATAACTTCCAGATCGCCTTGCGGAGCGTCTGGTTCCCCAGCAAGTGATCGATGATTGGCATGATGTGTGGATGAAAATGAACTCAGCCGCGCCGGATGGTCGCGATCGCCTCGGCCATGTCCGGGGCGCGGAAGGTCGATGAACCCGCCACCATCACATTGGCCCCGGCAGCATAACAACGCGAAGCCGTGATCGCATCGATGCCACCGTCCACTTCGATGTGAAATGATAACTGCCTCTCCTCGCGGATCGCGGCGGCGGCGGAGATTTTTTCCAGCACTTCCGGCATGAAGGCCTGCCCGCCGAAGCCAGGAACAACAGTCATGCACAGCAGGAGATCGATTTGATCCAGATAAGGCAGCACCTCGTCCAGGGGCGTGGCTGGATTGAGCGCGAGCCCCGCTTGCAAGCCGGCGCTGCGGATGCGCCCGAGGGTTTCAGAGACATCGTGCGGCGCTTCGACATGAACGGTGATGAGGTCCGAGCCCGCATCGATGAAACGCTGGAGATAATGATCCGGCCGCGAAATCATCAGGTGCACATCGAGAAAGATATCACTCGCCTTGTTCACCGTTTCCACCACGGCGGGGCCGAAGGAAATGTTGTCCACGAAGTGGCCGTCCATCACATCGAGGTGCATCCAATCCGCGCCCGCGTGGACGGCGCGTAGGACTTCCGCGCCGATCTTCGAAAAATCCGCCGCCAGCAAGGAGGGGGCGATCACCCGGTCATGAATGGATAGTTTCTGCATCACCGGGCCGATACGAAACACGATGCGGCGATTTCCACACGCAAAATCCGCGTGCATCGCGAGGAATCATCCGTTACCCCCTCCGGCGTGGACGACAACAGCCCGATCATCGACCTGCACAGCGACGCCTATTTCATGGGTCAGGCGCTGCGCGAAGCGCGCAAAGCCTATGCCGCCGGCGAGGTTCCTTGCGGGGCGGTGGTCGTTTGCGACGGACGAATTGTTTCCCGGGCATGGAACCAGGTGGAAACGCTCAAGGACGCCACCGCCCATGCCGAGATGCTCGCGCTCACCGCCGCGCAGGAATCGCTGGGCGACTGGCGGTTGGAAAACTGCACGCTCTACGTCACCAAGGAACCCTGCCCGATGTGCGCCGGGGCCATCGTCCATTGCCGGCCGGTGCGGGTGGTGTTCGGTTGCCCGGACCCCAAGGCGGGCGCGGCGGGAGGGTGGATCAATCTTTTGGAATCCAACCCGCCGCTCAACCATCGCTGCGACGTCACCGCAGGCGTGCTGGGCGAGGAATGCCTGCACTTGCTCCAGAGTTTTTTCCGCGAGGCGAGGGAGCGGAAAAAATCCGAACGCAGCCCGGGCCTGCCGCCAGAGGAAGATCTCTGATTTCCCGCGCTTGCAGTCCCGCGCCCTGCCCGTTAACACCCTCCCGTGGCCGCGAAAGCAAAACCCTCATCCTCGGAAACCGGAGCCGGAAACTTCTTCGCGGTGGTCGGCAGCGATGACGGCATCGTGCGGGAAAAAGCCCTCGAACTCTACAACCAGCTCACCGGCGGAGTGGATGACGGTTTCACCCACGAGACCATCGATGGCATCGCGGACAACTCGGACTCCGCCTTCGACATCTGCTCGTCCGTGATCCAAGCCCTGCAAACCATCCCGATGTTCGGCGGCGACAAGGTGGTGTGGCTGCGCAATGCGAATTTCCTCGGCGACAACGTGACCGGCCGCTCGCAACGCACCGAGGCCGGAGTCGAAAGCCTGCGCGCCGCCCTCGAACACGGCCTGCCACCCGGGGTGAAATTCCTCCTCACCGCCCAGGGCGTGGACAAGCGGCGGGGTTTTTGGAAATTCATTGAAAAGGCCGCTGAGGTCGAAGTCCACGACCGCATCGATACCAGCCGCGACGATTGGCAGGATCAGGTTGCCAGTCTTGTCACCCGCCGTGCGAGCGAGCTGGGGCTGGATTTCGAACCGGACGCGCTCGCTCTGTTCGTGATGCTCGCCGGCGAGCAGTCGCAACAAATCGGCAACGAACTCCTCAAGCTCGATCTTTATCTCGGCAAGGAACGCCGGACGATCACCGAAGAGGATGTGAATTTGTTGGTTCCGCTCAGCCGCGCGGCGGTGGTTTTTGAAATTGGCAAGGCCATCCAGGGTGGCAACGCCGCACGCGCCATCCAACTCATCGATCAACAACTCGAAGCCGACGAATCCGCCATCGGCATCATGCGCGCTTCCATCATCG
>JALOTR010000650.1 GCA_025457805.1 Akkermansiaceae bacterium
CCATTGCTCGGGCACCCGGCTGACGTCATAGGCTACCGGAGAGATATACAATCCGAGCTGCACCACGAAGGGCACGATATAACGGAAATCCCGATAGCGCACCATCAGTGCGGAGATCCACAAGCCACCGCCGAATGCCGTGGCAAAGGCAAGCAGGACGAACACCGGCAACAACGCAATCGACGCTCCCGGCATGTAACCGTAATAGACCATGAAGCAGGTCATGATCACCGCAGAGATCATGAAGTCCACAAAGCTGGTGATCACGCTGCTAACAGGAACCACAAGGCGCGGGAAATACACTTTCGAGATCATGCCGGAGTTGGAAACGAGGCTGTTGCCGCTCTCTGCGAAGGCCGTGGCGAAGAACATCCATGGCAGCATGCCGCAGAAGATGAAGAGAGGTGCCGGATATTCCTCCGGAACCATCTTGCCCATTTTTCCGAACACAA
The DNA here is from genome assembly GCA_025457805.1 of Akkermansiaceae bacterium. GTDB lineage: Bacteria > Verrucomicrobiota > Verrucomicrobiia > Verrucomicrobiales > Akkermansiaceae > Luteolibacter. Next base: position 453 of record JALOTR010000650.1, read on the forward strand.
AGGTGAGGATCAATACCGTCAGCAAGGGCCGCAAGGCACCCCATGCGATGCCGATGACGGTCTGCTTGTAGCGCACAAGGATGTCCCGCCACGCGAGGAAGTAAAACAATTCGCGGTAGCGCCAGAGATCGCGCCAATACTGGCGCTCGGCCTTGCCTGCTTCGATGGTGATTTCGTTCATGATTGCGTTTTCAATTGGGGGGGTGAAGGGGTTTTTCAGAGAGTGATGGGGCGGCCCTGGAATGCAGGCCACGAGGGGCTCCGGCGTCTCACCGCACGGCGGGCGCGGAGGGAGAAACCAAGAGCGCGTCCAAGCGATTTGGACACAAGATCACCACGTTTGATCATGGTGATGGAGTTGACTTCGGTCTCCAGTTCATCAAGCGAGCGCTGGAGGTTTCCACGGGCTCCCTTGCCCAGGCCGAAGCCACCCGCAAGGATGTCCGAGATAACCTTCGCGCGGACACGGGTGTGCTTTTCATGGTCCGCCATGCATTCCACGCCGATGCCTTTGGTATCGTTGTATTTGATGACGAGCGGATCACTGATAACTCCCCAAGTTCCGGTAACAGAAAGCCTGATGGAGAGTTCATAGTCTTCGAGAAGCCTCAGCGACTCATTGAATCCTCCCACCTTTTCAAAGGCTTCCCGGCGGATTGCCACGACTTGGTTGAACAACAAAAACCGGGTGGCGAGGACATCCTCCGGATTCGTCCATTCGCCCTCGGTGAAGCCCGGTTTGATTCCGGAAAAATCAAAGGTATGTCCCTCGGTCTCGCCCTCCTCATCCTTGACCACCGCGTTGCAGACACAACAGCACATCCTCTCGCCCACACGCTCCATCAGGTTCACCTGGCGCTCGATCTTGTCGGGCGTCCAGTGGTCGTCCGAATCAAGGAATGCCACGATCGCTCCATTGGATTCCTTGACTCCACGATTGCGCGCAGCCGAAGGGCCGGCGTTGGCTTGGCGCACCACTTTCACTCCCCGCCCGAACTGGTCGAGCACATCCGCTGTGCCATCCGTGGAACCATCGTCCACGACGATGACTTCGAGATCCTGATGGGTTTGCGCAAGCGCACTTTCCACGGCAGGAAGAATCGTGCCGGCGCGGTTAAAGGTGGGGATGATGACAGATACGAGCATGGATCAACTTGGAAAACAATCAGGTCCCGGCTATCGGCCTGGCTTCATTCACACCGATCTGACGGATGATTCTGGCTGGCACGCCGGCAGCCACGCAATGATCGGGAACATCCGTGCGGACAACCGAATTCGCGCCAATGACACAGTTTTTGCCGATGCTCACACCGGGGCAAATCACTGCGCCCTGGCCGATCCATGAACCCGCGCCGATGCGCACCGGCTTGGGAGGCGTCACGCCTTGATCGCGGATCGGTTGGGAAACATCGCTGAACTCATGGGCATGATCCGAGATATGAATGTTGCGGCCTGTTAGAACATTGTCGCCGATTTCCACCCCTTCGAAGGCAGTGATGACCACGCCGCCTGCAAAGGAGCATCGATCGCCAATCCGGATCACCGCCTTGCCATCCGCGCGGGGCTTGCCGAGGGCCATCAACCAGCAACCGGGCCCGAAGTAAACCCGCGAGCCCACCTCGGTCATGGCTTCGCCTTCAAGCTCGATCGCACCGGCGATGACACTGCCTTTTCCAAAACTCCGGAATCCGCCGGACAGCCACATCGTGAAAATGCGGTTCCTCACCCGCTTCGCGAGCTGATGGATGGAGGAACGTTTGGAGGAACTCATGGAAATTGCGTGACCTTGGAATCATGCGGGGCGGAATCGATAGTCGCGCCCATCGGCCTGCGGTTCCTCTTCGGCCTCTTCATCATCCTCCATGAATTCGTCCCCGTCATCCTCCACCATCGTGGAATAGACGGAGCTGATCGAGGCGAGGCAGAGCCAGAAGAAAAGGACCGATTGATCGAAGTATGCCACCGAGATACTGGACACCGCATGCGAGAACAAGGCGGCCCCGAAGGTCCAGACAAGGAACCCGTTGTTGTTGCGGAAAGCGATGGGTTCACGCTGATAGGCGCATACCCAGCGGAAAGCGATGATGATGGCCCATACCAGCAAGAGCATGGCAGCCAATCCACCCATGACACCGAAGTTGATATAATAATTCGTGATGTCCGTGTGGTTCACCGAGTGGGCGATTCCCTGGTTGGGCATCCAATGCCGGGTGCGGTCCGTGCCGAAAAGCCACCACTCGGGCAGGTGTTTGAAAGTTTGCTCAATCAGGAAGGAGCGGTGCCAGCCCGTGCTCCCCCCGGAGATGTCGATTTTGGAAATGAGATAGTAGGGC
>JALOTR010000651.1 GCA_025457805.1 Akkermansiaceae bacterium
ATCTGATCGCCGTCGCGCTGCTTGTCCAATCGCTTTTCACCCATTCTGCCGCCGGACAATCTGGCGAGGTTCGGGTTTCAAGCCTGGAAGAGGCGATCTCGAAATACACGGTTGAGGTGCCTGTTAGGAAGGCTGGTGACGATCATCGACTCATTGCGGAAGCGGAAGTGGATGGCGCCAAGGTCTGCATGGTTGTGGATTCCGGCGCGGATACGATCATTGTCGATGAAACCGTGGCCAAGGACAAAAAGTTCGAACTGCGGAAGGTCGGCACGGCCAGCGGGGCGACGGGAAAAGCGCAAACGCTCTATCAGGCGAAGGTCGGGATCTTCAAGGTAGGGCCGACGGTGATCAAGGACCAGAGCCTGCATTTTCTGGATCTATCGAGCTTCGGGCCACTCACCGAGGACGGCCTGCCTCGGGGTGCCCTAGGCCTTGGCTTCTTGAAGGCCGGCAGGATCGTCGTGGATTTCGACAAGAATCGACTGCTCGCGCCGAAGGCGATGATTGAGGGCGGCATTGCCGGGCTCTATCGCCAGTCCGGTTATCCGGTCGTGCCGTTGGTCGAATACGAGGGGCGCTTCCATATCGGTGCGAAAGTCGCCGGCAAGGATGTCTATTTCCTCTGCGACACCGGTGCGAACGGGACTACCTTGCGGGCGGATTTCGCGAAATCCATCAGCGCGGTCATCGAGGAACGCGAGGGCACAATCAGCAGCCTTGAGGAGAAAAGCAACAAACAGAAGATCACCACCATCAAGGATGTGGTCGTAGGTGTGGCAACGGTGCCTGACATGCCTTTCTATGTCATCGAGGATAGTCGTGCCATGAAAGTGATCGAAGGCAAACCGGTCGTCGGACTGATGGGCACGAACTTCTTCGAGCCAACCCACATGATCCTCGATTTCGGCGCGGCGGCGGCGGTGATCGCGGCTGGTAAACCCGGCCGTTGAATCGATCAGAATTCAGAGAATGAATCAACCAGCTTCCCTATTGAGATTGATCCGTTCCATTCTCCGTCGAGTGATCTCTTTACCCAGCGGACCTGATTTCAGCCCTCAATCTCCGCAACCGAGGCTCCCTGCACCAATTTGAAACCGGTATCATATCGGATGCCGGCCGGAAACCCGCTGTTGACCCAGCGCTTGAATAACTTGATTTCCGAATCGTTATCGAAATCGAGGTGGGCGAGTTGGGGCGTGAACCATTCCATCAACTCGCTGCCGTCGATCACGAAGGCTGACAGGTCTTTCGGAATGCGGATTCCTTTCCCCGCGCAGAAGCTCACCAGGGAAATGGCCTCCAAGGAATTGTGGAGCAGAACGCAGGTGGGTTGCAGGCTTGCCAGGGCACTGCTCCAAAACCGGGTATAGTCATCTGCACAAAGAAGATCCACCACCGGGATCATGGCCTCAGCCTGTTCTTTTGTAATGCCGGGAATGCCCTTGGCGAAGGCGTCCACACACATCTTGTGACCATCATAAGCCCGTTGCCAACAGAGGAGGACCCGCCTGTGGCCCAGACTTGTAACGAAGGCGAGGATCCGCTCGAGGGCCCCGGCCAGCCCATAGCCTGCGAGGCTACAGTTTTTGGTATCAGTCTTGTTGCCTCCATGGAGGAAAACCGGAACTCCCACCTGATCGATTGCCCGCACCCACTTGCTCGGTCCGGCGATCATGTAAGCGCAGTCCACCGTTTCCCCCTCGAACCAATCCTTGACCAGCTTCGAGGGCGAGCGGCTGCGGGTGTAGTCCACCTCCACATGGCGAACGGTGCCGCCGCGTTCCGTCCAAAAGCGCCCCGCCTGGGTCAAGACCTTGTCGTGGTTGTTGCTGCATTTCTCCCGCAGGTCGGAGATGACGAGCAACTGGCCGCTGTCGCCCTGGTTGGTGGTTTCGATGTGATCAAGCCGGATGCCACGCTTCGACCTGGCGGAGGCGGGGTCGAGATAGCCCTCGCGCTCGACGAACTTCAGCGCCTCGGAGCAGGTCCGCTTGCTCACACCATAACGCTCCGCAAGCAAGCGGATGCCCGGCAACTTGCTTTGCCAGGTTCCTTTCCGGAGATCCGAAATGATCGCGTCCGCCAACTCCTGACGCAGCGACTTGTGTTTGATCCTCGCCATCGTAGTTGAGCCGTAACCCTCGCAAGCCTCACAAAGACTTTCCGTAAAGTCAAATCCGGAGCATCACCTTGGAATTCTCCATGGCTTCGATGTGCATGGCCAGGTCATCGAATTTTCCAGATCGAACGCATAGTTCATGAGTCCGAACCCGCGGAGGACCGTCGTATGAAGTTTCCACGACAGATAGCCATGGATTGCTTTTATCTTGTCGACTGGCAACAAACTACTCCAGCCTGCCTCTGTTCACATGATCACACGTCTATTTTCAGCAGCACTCCGTGGCGTGGATGCCTCGGAGGTGGAGGTCGAGGTCAACGCCCGCGGGGCTGACAAGCCGATGGTGATCATCGTGGGTTTGCCGGATGCGGCGGTGCGGGAGTCTTCGCAGCGCGTGACTTCGGCAATTGGTGCTTCGGCGCTGTATTTGGACGATGGTGTGAAGACGGTGAATCTGGCACCGGCGGATTTGAAAAAGGAGGGGCCGTCGTTTGATCTGCCCATCGCACTGGCAATGATCGCAGCGAGCCGGACCAAACCTTTTCATGCGGATGATTGCTGTGTCGTCGGCGAACTCGGGCTGGATGGCGCGGTCCGGCCGGTGAAGGGAGTGCTATCCATCGCGCTTGAAGCCAAGCGCCGGGGGCGGACGCGTGTGCTGGT
>JALOTR010000652.1 GCA_025457805.1 Akkermansiaceae bacterium
GGTGGATCGCTGGTGGTGGCGGTGCTGGCCTTCCTGTTCATGAAGATCGGGCAAATCCAGTATTGGTCATTCTATTTTCCGGAGTTGCTGCTGGTCCTGCTCGCGGGCATTTTGATGATTGGTCGTTACACTGGCTATCGCTTGTCCGAGCTGATCCGCTTCAAAACTTTTTCCGCCGCCTGATATCATGACCACTCCGGCTCCAGCCCAACCCGCAAAATGGTGGCACCGCTGGATGCGCACTCCCGGCGAGTTGCGGGAAATGGGCGTGGTGGGCATCAACATGCGGAACGCCCGCTATCTTTTGCCTAACAACCCGCGCAGGCTCTATGGCCTGGTGGATGATAAACTGCAGACCAAGGCCCTGGCCGAAAAGGAAGGTCTGTCAGTTCCCCAGACCTATGCGGTCATCCGCTCGCCCCACGATGCGGCGCTTCTCGAAAAGCTGCTGGAAGACAGGCCGTCCTTTGTCATCAAACCCGCCCGCGGCTCGGGTGGCAAAGGGGTCTTGGTCATCGATGGCCGGGATGGAAAAAGATATGTCAAACCCAGCGGCGCCGCCCTGACCGGCGATGAACTCCGCCACCACGTGGCCAACATCCTTGCCGGGCTCTTCAGTCTGGGCGGCCAACGCGATTGCGCTCTGGTGGAATACCGCGTTCGGCCGGCACGGGTTCTCACGGAGATCAGTTATCAGGGTGCGCCGGACATCCGCATCGTCATGCTGCACGGCTATCCGGTGATGGCGATGCTGCGTGCCGCCACCCGCGAGTCGGATGGCCGGGCCAACCTCCATCAGGGAGCCATCGGCATCGGAATCGATCTCGCCACCGGACTCACGGTTCGCGCCGTGCATCACGGCAAACCCATCACCCACCACCCGGATGTGGGCGTGCACTTGATCGGGATTCAAATGCCGGAGTGGAACAAGATCCTCGATATCGCGGTCACTTGTCAGGAAATGACCGGGCTCGGCTATCTCGGCGTGGACATCATGATCGATGAAACACTCGGCCCGCTCATGATCGAAGTGAACGCACGTCCCGGACTTGCCATCCAAATGGCCAATGGGGTCGGGCTTTTGCGTCGTCTGGAACCGGTGGTGAAACAACATCAGCTTCACCCCGGCGCAGGCCATTTCGAGAAGATTGCATTTTCCAAACAGCATTTTGCAGCGAACCTTCCATCATGAATGCCCGATCCTTTCTCCGTCACATCCTCATGGTTTTCTTTGCCTCCATCCTGCCACTTGCTGCGGCGGATGAAAAGACGAGGATCGAGGGCCTCATCACTCACATCGATGTTCTCAAGGATGCGAATTTCATCCGCAATGGCAAAAGTTATGATTCAAAAAACGCGGCCAAGTTCCTCCGCGGCAAATGGGAGGCGAAGGCTAGGAAATCAAGACTGCGGAGGATTTCATCGACAAGGTCGCCACAGTTTCCGGCACCACTGGAAAACCTTATCTGATCCGCTTCAAGGACGGTCGTGAGATACCTTGCGGAACCTATCTCAAAGGGCAGTTGAAGAAGTAAGTCTGGATGAACCGCGCCGGTAAACTCCACGCCCTGCTCTCCACCGCCCGCATTGCGAATGTGCCGAGCGTGGTCTGCAATGTGTGGGTCGGTGTGGCTGCGGCATGGATGATGCACCCGGTGGGCTTTTTGTATGTGGATGCCGGCCGCCTGGTGTTTGCAGGAATCTTTCTTTATATCAGCGGGAATTTCCTCAACGACTGGATGGACCGCGATTGGGATCGGAGATATCGTCCGGAACGTGCTTTGCCATCGGGGCTCTTCACGCCATCCGCTTATCTTGCAGCGGGCGTTTCATTGGCGGTGCTCGGATTGGCGTTGGCATTCTCCGTAAGCCAAGGTGCAGGTGGGGTGGCGGCGGCGATCATTGTGTGCGTGGTCATTTACACATGGATCCACAAGCAAACCGCATGGTCCGTCATTCCCATGGGACTTTGCCGCGCCCTGCTGCCAGCCATGGGAGCGGCCGGATTTTCGAAAGGCGGGAATTTCGCGACTCTCACCGGTCTGGCGCTGTTTTGTTATATCGTCGGGCTCTCGCTGAGCGCCCGATCCGAGGCGGTGGTTGATTCGTCCCGAATCAACAAACTCCTGTCGCTCGTTCTCTTCATTCTGGCTCCTTCCTGGGTGACGGTGACTTGGTGTCTAATCGACGAATGCTCATGGAAGATGATTGCCGCACTGATGGCCTATCTCGTGTGGATCGCTCTGGCCGTGAGCTGGTTTCGTAAACCCGTCTCCCGCCATGTCTCTGCGCTTTTGGCGGGCATTCCATTGTTGGATTGGATCTTCCTGTTGCCGCTTTTGACTGCCTCATTCTTTTCCTTCGGCACTGCCTGTGCCCTCATCCCTCCCGTCGCATTCATTTCCGCACTCCTGCTCCAGCGCCTCGCCCCGGCGACTTGATGAAGCAGATAGATGCCTCTGCCCTGAAAAATATTGTCAGTTCCGGGGAAACCCGTAGAGAACTAACCATCATGGCAGCATGTGAAATGAAACCTGAGGACAAGAAGCAATTTATCAGCGACGTGGGTCGGAATCTCGTGCGGGAGCATGGGAAGAAGAAGTATTACAAGCCCGAACAAATCCGAAAGGCTGCCCGCGATGGCGGTTATCAGCCAGACATCGTTTGCTGGGCTTACGTGATGTTTTCCTCTCCCTCGGATTTCGCTGCGATCCACGAAGCCGCGGGTGAGGCATGCGACTATGCCGCCATGAAGGCCGAGGTATTGACCGATCTTGCAAGC
>JALOTR010000653.1 GCA_025457805.1 Akkermansiaceae bacterium
GCGGTTGCGCATGATGGCCCCCTGCACCTGGCCGATGCGGCGGTCTTTTTTCCCCTGCACCACCTTGGCGAGTGCGGCTTTGCTGGAGTGATAGGCGCGCTGGATAATGGCGAGGCGCATCTCGCGGGCGGTTTCTGCGGCGGAGATGGCTTCGCGGTATTGTTCCTTGAGCACGAGCATCCGCGCTTCAAGTCGGGCGGCTTCGGTCTCAGTTTTTCCCTGGCCCTCGCGCCACAGGGCGGACATTTTTTCCGCCTTGGTTTTCATCAGGGCGGCCTCCGCGGCCACGGTTTTCCGGACGCCGGCTTGCAGTCGCCCGATGGCATCGATGACCTCGCGCGGGTCGGTGGTTTCAATCGCAGTCCGCATGGATTTTTTCTAACAAATGATCGAGATCTTCCAACACCTTCATGGCGGAGTTCACTTCGTTCCGGATTTCCGCCAAATACAAGCTTTCGAATTCATCCGCCTTGCGGTCGCGCCACGAATGGCGGGTCTCATCCCAGCGGGCGAGCAACTGCCGGGTGGCCAGAGTGAGCAGGCCCTTGCTGCCGAGCGCGCTCATGGCGTGCCTCCTTCCTCCGGGTTTGAAACGACTGGCGGCGTGCTGCGGGGCGTGGTGGGAAATTTCTCCGCGTAGGCTTGCAAGGCCTGGATCGACTCGCCAAGCGCGTGGATACCCTGCGGCAGCTTGCGGCTGACGAGGAAAAACATCGGATCGAGCTGGCGCAACAGCGGAGTGGCGCGGTTGTCGAATCGCTGCCGCCAATGTTTCAAAACGAGCACTTTCGCCTCCGCTTCTTCGAGCATCCGCTTGGCCTTGAGCACTGCCATTTTCTGAAAGGCATGACTTTTGCGCGGGCTGGTAAGAGTGACATTGTAAAGCTCCGCCTCGGCTTGTTCGAGTTTCTTGGTGCGTTTCTTGAGTTGTGCGTTCCAATAGTTCGTGCGATCCACATCGAGCCATGTCCGCGTGCGGCGGACTTCACCCTCGGCATCTTCGAGGGCGACGCGGGCTTTTTCCACATAGTTGAGCAAATCCGCTCGGAACGCCTCAAGGGCGTCGATGGATGAGATGCGTGCCTGGTCGGACATGGGCTTGCTATTTCTAACAGAACAAGCTCAGCGCTGATCGAGATATTGCTGGATGCGATCCGCCTTGCGCAGCAGATAGGGCGTGTGGCGCTCGGAGAGTTCGAGGAAAGATTTGAGCGATTTCATCAACTGCACGAACTCGCCGGAAAATTTCTCCTGCTCCTGATCCTGCCACGTGTCGCCGAGGGCCGTGAAGCGGGCCATCAGCGAAGCAGTGCGCTCGCGCAGGTCGCCGTTGAATCGTTTCAATTCCGCAGCGAATCGGCGGACTTCCTCGGGATCGATGATGGCTTGTGACATGGGTTCTCCAGCGGCGGATTCCACCGCACTCCTTCCAAGCCAATGAGACGCGTTTTTGCGGCGACTGCCAAATTGATTCTTTCGCGGTGGCGGAAATAAGCGCCCTGTCCCACGTGGAAGGATTGGCTATGGCCAAACGTTTCCTCCGCCATGAAAATCCTGATTTGGGCGGCGGGGTGTTTTCTACCCATCAGCGGGATGCAGGCGATCGACTGGCATGTGGTCCCAGCGGGCGCGGCCGGCGGCGATGGTTCGTCCGGAAAACCCTTCGCATCGCTCCAGGCTGCGGTGGATGCCCTGCCCGGCGCTCCGGACGAAGCGGTGGTGTTGAAACTGGCGCCGGGGACCTATCGGATGGAGAAAGCCCTCGAAATTTCCCCAGCCCACACGCGGGGCAAGCCCTTGCGCATCGAAGGCGGCGGCAAGGCGGTGATCAGTGGCGGCAGACGATTGGGCGCGTGGACGGTCGAAAACGGACGCTGGAATCACCGGCTTGAGGGCGGTGCGGTGCGCGAGTTGTTCGTCAATGGCAAGCGCGCTGAGCGGTCCCGATTCCCAAAAACCGGCTGGACCCGCGTGGCAGAGGCCTTGCCGGACAAGCGCAGTGGTTTCACGACTCAGGACGATCTGCCGCCGGCAAAGAGCGCCGAGTTGTTATTCCTGCATGACTGGAGCATCAGCCGCATCCCGGTGGCGTCCATTGAGGGGCGGCTTTTGAAAACGACGGGACCCATCGGTTTTCCGGCGGCGCATTTTGTCATCGATCACTATGAAAAACACCCGCGATTCTGCCTCGAAGACGATGTTTCCTTCCTCACCGAAGCAGGCACATGGTGCAATCAAGCCGCCTCCCAAACGATCACTTACCTCCCCCGCCCCGGTGAGACTTTGGAAAGCACGATCCTCGAAATTCCCATCGCGACCCAGCTCCTGCGAGTGAGCGGATCCACCGGCCAAGTCCTGCGCGATTTGCGCTTCGGCGGCATCACCTTCGAACACTGCCGCTTCGATTTGCCACCTTCCGGATACGCCGAAGGCCAGGCAACGAAACACGTCCCCCGCGATGTCGCTGCGGGCAGCGGCGATCCGCATGGTCAGTGGAAATTCGTGCCCTGGGCGATCACGGTCGAGCATGCGGAAGATATCGTTTTCCACCAATGCAGGATCCGCCACATGGGCGGCGGCGGGATTTTGTTAGGGACAAATACCCGTTCCTGCGCTCTTGAAAACTGCCACCTCAGCGACATTTCCGGCAACGGCATCGGGATTGGCGAAGGAGGCGAACGCCGCGCGCCGGATGGCCGCCCGTGGTATCAGGCGACGCCTGAAGAAACCGCCACCGGCAACCGCATCGAGCACTGCCTCGTCGAATATTGCGGGCAACAA
>JALOTR010000654.1 GCA_025457805.1 Akkermansiaceae bacterium
ATTTCCCATATCGCTTGGCGACATGGATGGCGCGCTGGGAGAAGTCTTCGATGTCCTCGCTGCCGGTGGTGAGGGTAGCGAGGATGACTTCTGCAATGATGCCGCGCCAGACATCCGCGCGGTTGTGGTATTTCCAAGGGTAGAACCAGACGGGGGTGAGCTTCGGGTATTGCCTGGGGCCATCCTTGGTTTGGTATGGTTCCCGGCGTGTTTCCGATTTGTTCCAGAGGTGGAGTTGGGACTCCAGCCAGCGCATGGCGGAGGTCTTGCCGGTGCCCCAATCACCATAGAAGGCGATGGAAAAGGGGGTGACGGTAAGCGGGTGGCGGAGGGTGTCCAAGTGGACACGGAGGCGCTCGTGGAGATCGAGAAGATCGATGCATTTTCCCTCCCCGCTCTCGATGGGATGGTCGCTGAGGAGGGTGAAGAGGGGCTTCTCGTTACCAGGGTCTGTCTTTTTCTCAGCCATGACGCTTTCCTATCAGGCAGAGGCCGGACGGGAAAGCCGGGAATGGCGGGTGACGGGGCTGTCACGGGGGGAAATGGGGATTTCCCGGAAATTTGCGGTTTGCAAGATGCATTTCCCGGATTTGAATCCCGCCCCGACCATGAGCCACCCCACCTTCCGCATTGCCATCGGAGCCGACCACGGCGCCTTCGAACTCAAAAACGCTGTCGTCGCCCATCTCAAGGCCGTCGGCCATGAAGTCGAGGACTTCGGCACCCACAGCAGCGGCTCGGTGGATTATGCCGATTACGCGAACCTCGTCGCCCGCAATGTCGGCGACGGAACTTTCGATTTCGGCATCCTTGCCTGCACTTCTGGCGTCGGCATGTGCATCGCGGCGAACCGCCACCGCCACGTCCGCGCGGCCAACGTCCGCTCGGTCGATGAGGCCGTGATCACCCGCTCGCACAATGATGCGAACGTGCTTTGCCTCAGCGGAAAATACCTCGACGAAGCCACCGCCATCGCCATGGCCGATGCCTTCCTCGCCACCGCCTTCGAGGGCGGCCGCCATGAGCAGCGCGTCTGCAAGTCCTCCGGCTCCCGCATCGCCGAGACGGATCCCGCGATCTACGCGGCCATCACGGCCGAGGAAAAACGCCAGCGCAACAACATCGAGCTCATCGCTTCGGAAAATTTCACCTCCCCCGCCGTCATGGAGGCGCAGGGCTCCGTGCTCACCAACAAATACGCCGAGGGCTACCCCGGCAAACGCTGGTATGGCGGTTGTGAAAACGTGGACGTCGTCGAGCAACTCGCCATCGATCGCGCCAAGGAAATCTTCGGTGCCGAGCACGCCAACGTGCAACCGCACTCCGGATCGCAGGCCAACACCGCCGTTTACTTCGCCGTGCTCAAGCCGGGCGACAAGATTTTCACCATGGACCTCGCCCACGGCGGCCACCTCACCCACGGCCACAAGGCGAATTTCTCCGGCCGCTTCTACGACGTGACCCACTACGGCGTGAGCAAGGAAGACGAGCGCATCGATTACGATGAACTCGAAAAAACCGCCCGCGAACTCAAGCCCGCCCTCATCACCGTGGGAGCCTCGGCTTACTCGCGGGTCATCGATTTCGAGCGCATGGGCAAACTCGCACGCGAAGTCGGCGCCTACCTCTTCGTGGACATGGCGCACATCGCCGGACTTGTCGCCGCCGGCGTGCATCCCAGCCCGTTTCCGCATGCGGATTTTGTCACCTCCACCACCCACAAATCCCTGCGCGGCCCTCGCGGCGGGATCATTTTGTGCAAAGAGGAGTTTGCGAAAAAAATCGACTCGCAAGTCTTCCCAGGCATTCAAGGTGGACCGCTTATGCACGTCATCGCCGCCAAGGCCATCTGCTTCGGTGAGGCGCTCAAACCCGGCTTCCGCGAGTATCAGGAACAAATCGTGAAAAACGCCCAAGCCATCGCCGCGCGCCTCACCCACCACGGCTTCCGCATCTGCTCGGGCGGCACGGACAACCACGTGATGCTCGTCGATCTCCGCAACAAGAACCTCAACGGCACCGACGCCTCCCACGCCCTCGACGAAGCCGGAATCACCGTCAACAAAAACGGCATTCCCTTCGACACCGGCAGCCCGATGAAACCCTCCGGCATCCGCATCGGCACCCCCGCCGTCACCACCCGCGGGATGAAGGAAAAAGACGTCGAACAAGTCGCCGATTTCATCCACGAAGCCCTCGCGGATCACACCAACACCGCCAAACTCCACGCCATCCGCGACCGCGTGTTTGCCTTCAACCGGCAGTTTCCGTTGCCTTGGTGAATCAAGGTGGGTTGGCGCCTTGCTAGAGACTTCGTAGATTTGTTCACATTCGGCGATTGGGCGAACCGAACATCCGTCGAAAACTCCAGATAGTTCATGATCGATCCGGCAGAGGTTCAGAAACGCATCAACTACCCGGATGCGCTGTGTCATTATCTTCTCAACGAATGCGGCTGGAAAGGAACGCCCGAAAGCATCGCCAAATTTGGGACCGCAATGAGTTCCCTGGAGCCTTCATTGCGGGAGGAAGCAATCTTGGCTCTGAGCAGCCGCTGGGGCGAATTTCTGGAAACCTCAGATCACATCACTTCACTCGGTGGCTTTTTTCTCGAATTGGGCCCGGAGAAATGGGTCGATCTCATCATCGGACAACAGAACGACAAACCCCGGCAAAACTGGGGATTGGCCTGTTTTTTCGCCAAACATTCGAAGGATGAGTTATTGGGAATCCTCCCGGACATCCAGGGGCAAGGAGGTTTTAACCAAGG
>JALOTR010000655.1 GCA_025457805.1 Akkermansiaceae bacterium
GATGCCCTCGGACCACGGGCTGTCGGCCAACAGGCGGAGCAGGTAGCTCTGGGTTTTACGGGATTCGGTGAAGATGATGGCTTTTTCCGCCGCGCCAAGTTCGCGCGCCTTGGCGAAGGCGACACCGAGCGCCTTGAGCAGGGCTTTCCCCTTGGCATTATGGTCCAGCGAGAGGGCAAGGCGGGCGAATTCGTCCAAATCGGCAATTTCCCCGGCGATGGCGGCGCGGTCGGCGGGCGAGAGTGGTCCGGTCGGATCTTCGCTCCATTCCTCGGCGGTTTCGTCGAGGGCCTCGTAGTCCTCGTCCAGCTCGTCTTCGAGGCTCAGTGCCGGCTCGGAGGCCTGGAGTTCCGCCCTGAGGCGGTTGGAGATGGAACTCAAAGCCCCGGCAATGGCGAAGGACGAGGAAGCGAGCAGTTTCCGGAGCACCAGGGTCATGAGGGTGCGCTGGCTTGGCGGGAGGGCCTGGAGGTTGGGGCGGCGGAGGTAGTCCGAGACCAAGTGGTAGAGTCGGTCCTCCCCCTCGCTGGGGTCGAAGGGCTCAACCAGGGCATGGCGCTTGGTGAACGGGACGTAGGCGGTGACCTGGCGGCGGAGAGTCCGATGGCAAATCGGCCGGAGGCGCGCCTTGAGCGCATCGAAGATTTGCTGCTGGGCCAGACTGGAAAATTGTTCCCGGAAACTGCGGAGGTCGCCGAAGGCGTGCTCGTCGATGATGCTGACGAGACCGAAGAGTTCGAGGAGGGAATTCTGGAGCGGGGTGGCCGTCAGCAGGATCTTATGGCGGCCTTCCAGGGCCTTTTTCAGGGTGTTCGCGATGACATTCGACGGTTTGTAAACATTCCGCAGACGGTGGGCCTCGTCGATCACCACCAAATCCCAGGGGGTGGCGTGGACATCCGCCGCCTTGTTGCGGGCGAACTGGTAGGAGCAAATGACCACGGCCCCGCGTTCCGGCGTGAACGGCTGGAAACGCCCCTGCCGGATCGCGGCATTGTAGGATCTGGATTCCAGGATTTCGCAGGGGAGAAAGAATTTCTCGCTCATTTCCTGGTGCCATTGCTTGCGGAGATTGGACGGTGTGATCACGAGGATCCGGCGCTTCCGTTCCGCCCACAACTGGGAAATGACCAGCCCGGCCTCGATGGTTTTGCCGAGGCCGACCTCATCCGCCAGAATGGCCCCTTTGGAAAGCGGGGACCTGAAAGCGAAAAGCGCGGCATCGACCTGATGGGGGTTCAGGTCCACCTGGGCACCCGCGACCGCCCCGGCAAGCTTCTCCACGCTGTCCGACGGGCAGCGCTTGGTGAGCTCGTAAGCGAGGTATTTGGACTGGTAGTCGGTGATCAATCGTTGGGCGGGCAATAAGATCAAATTTTGCATGATTGGTTCGCCTTCGGAAGAAAAATCTATTCTCAAGGCCGCCCCCCGATCGACGCGCCGGAAATGGTGGCGCATCTTCGGTTAGGTTTTCGCCGCGATTGCTTCCCGTTGCGCGGAGTAGAGGCCGGTTCGACCGGCCACTCGTGCGGCCAGAACCGCGACCAGCACGAAAGCTGGTGCTTGCGGCAACCCGAAGAGTTCGACCCCAAGCACCGCACAGGCCCAAGGAGCTCGCGCCGCCGCCGCGAAGACCGCCAACAAACCGCATGCGGCGAATAATTCGACCGGAACACCGAACGGCCCCGCCAAAGCGTGACCAAGACCGGCCCCGATGAAAAACAGCGGCGTGACCTCGCCCCCCTTGAATCCCGCCGCCAGCGTGACCACCGTGAAAATAGCTTTCCAAAACCAGGCCCACGGGTGGGTGGACTCGTCATTGAAAAATCCCGCGATCACCGGATGGGAAGGATCCGGCGACCATGTCCCCAGCCCAAGGTAGGCCCGAGTTCCTAACAAAGAGGTGAGTGCAATCACCAAGAGGCCGCCGACGAATGCCCGGGTGCCGGGGGCGGGGAGCATGCGAGCGAATCCACGGCCTGCGCCGTGTAAGGCGCGGGTGAAAATGCGGGCCATCGAACCGAAGATTGCGGCCGCAAAGGCGATCTTCGCGACCATCCAGAGATCTGGCAGGATTCCGCCCTTGTGCCACGGACCGACGGCCATGGTCAATTCCGGCCATGGGCCGTGGGTAATTCCCCAGGCGCGGCAGACCCAATCGCCAGCCCAAGCAGCGATCCCGCAAGGCAACCAGCCCCGCCATTGGATGCGCCCGGCCACCGGCACTTCCATGGCGAAGAGCGCGCCCGCCCACGGTGTGCCGAAAACCGCGCCGAAGCCGGCGGCCATGCCTGCCATATGGAGGACGCGGCGGCGATCCGGTGCGACTCGGAACCATCGCGCGACCCAAGCCGAGAAGCTGCCGCCCATTTGCACCGCCGTGCCTTCGCGACCGGCCGAGCCGCCGCAAAGGTGGGTCGCGATGGTGGAGAATAGAATCAACGGCGCCATACGACGCGGGATGGTTTCATCCTCATCATGGATGGCTTCGAGCACGGTATTGTTCCCTCCCTTGCCGCGCCCGCCCCAGCGTTGATAGATGGCGGCGGTGGCCCAACCCGCGAGTGGCAGACACCAGAGCAACCATGGATGGTCGAACCGCGCCCGGGTGACGGCATCGAGACTCCAGAGGAAAAAAGCTGAGGCCGAACCGGCAAGCAGCACGAGCGGAGCGAGCCAGAGCATCCACCGCACCGCCATGCGCCAACCGGGCTTCGGCTCCGGCAGAGGGGAATTCATGGTTTCATCCTGCCCTCGTTATTCTGGAAT
>JALOTR010000656.1 GCA_025457805.1 Akkermansiaceae bacterium
GGCAGTGCCATGCGTTCGCCGTAGTGCGGGCTGGCCAACAAACGCTCCACCGCCGCCTCGTAAGCGCGGGGGGATGTGTCTGTGAGAAATGCTGTGAGTTCTTCCGGAGTGGGAGGGAGGCCGGTCAAGTCGAGGCTCAGGCGGCGCAGCAAGGTGGTCTTGGGCGCTTCCGGCGAGGGATGGAGTTTTTGTTTGGCGAGGGTTTCCTGAACGAAATGATCGATGGGGTTTTTCGGCCATGCGGACGGGTTGTTGGGAACGGGCGGTCGCACCACGGGCTCGAATGCCCAGTGATTCCGATATTCCGCACCTTCTTCGATCCACTTCCGCAGGGTCTCGATGGATTGGGGAGAGATTTTCTTTTTCGATTCCGGCGGCGGCATGATCTCGTTGGGATCATGGCTGAGGAGTCTGGCGATGAGGCTGCTCTCGTCCGGTTTTCCCGGCACGATTGCGATTTCGCCTGACTCGGCGGGGCGGAGTGCATCATCGCGGCGGTCAAGGCGCAGGCCGCCCTTGCGGGTGCCGGCATCGGGGCCGTGGCAGTTGAAACAATTTTCCGAAAGCACGGGCAGCACCTGCGTCCGGAAGTCGATGGGACTGGCAAGCAGGACCGGCGACAGTGCGACGATTGAGGCAATCAGGGCTGGCAGCATCCGATGCATGGAATCAGGAATCCGGGTTTTAGATTAAACCCAACTTACTGTGGTTTCAGGAAAGAGCTTTCAGGCTCCGTGTTCCCGAGAATACGGTTTTGCGCTGAAAATCGTCAACATCGCTTCCTGGACGAGCATCAGGCTTGCTGCCATGACGCCGAATGCTGGATCCGGGTCTTCAATCAGCGAGTCCCAGCCGTTTTCTCCATTCCACTACCTCGGCGGCGGCTAGGGGCAGGGAGCGGGTTCTCACCATGAGCGTCTGGCCTTGATCAGAGAGGAGCAGGTTGATCATCTCGCGGACTGATGGTGGAGCCTGATCGAGGCTCGGGGCAGCCACCACGGCGTAGAGTTTCCGCTGCAAGGGATAACGACCCGAGTAAATCGCATCTTCCGTGGCGAGCGTGTGTCCTTTTCCATCGGTGGATGCCAGCGCGAGAACCTTGACCCGATGCTTGCGGGGGCCTTGGACTGCATAGCCGATGCCGCCGGGCGATTGGCTTACTGCTTTTTCCACACCGTGCGCATACACCACGTCGTGGCGAGCATCCACATCGGGCCGCCATTCCGCGCCACCGAGGACGATTTCCTGAAACATCCTTCCGGTTCCCCAACTCGGATTGCCGCCGATCGGTTTGACTTCCATCACTGCAAGTGGCCCATCGGTAACACCGAGGTCTTTCCATGTGCTTGCCATGCCTTGCGCACCGAAGGCGGATTTCAATGCATCCGGCGGAATCGAATCGAGCGGATTGTCTCCATGCACGAGCACCTCGATGGCGCTGCGGGCGATGGGAAACTCGATGATCGCGTGACCGGTTCGTGCGAGATATGCCTTTCTGGCCTCAGCGGACATGGGCATGCTGGTCATGCCAAAGACCGTGTTTTTATAACGATCTTCCTCGGCATGTTGGGCATCGTTTGAAAAATGCCAGATCACGCCATTGCTGCTGGTGAAAAACCAGTCGAACACCGGCTGGTCTTTTCCCAATGAAAGCATGCGGTCCGCCAGCTTGGCGAATTCATAGGTGGTGCCCGAAACCGGCGCATAAGTCACCGAGCCGCCGAGAACTCCCAGAGGCTTGTAAACCGGATAGCCTGCGGCGGTCAGTGCGGAGGCACCAATCTCGTTAATCTCCTCAAGGCTCGGAATGCGGTGAACCTTGCCAATCGATGTTTCTTCTTTGCGATTCGTCATGCGGTGGAACTCGCTCAAGCGCTCTCCCAGAAGGGCTGCCAGATCCTTGTCGGCGTCTTCTGCCGCTTCGACCTCGGCGAGGACTGGCATCAAGAGCACTTCGCGCACACTTAACTCTCCCGACAGTCGTCTCAGGACAAGACTTCTTGCCTCAGGATATCTCAAAAGGGGCACGATGAAGGTATCCGTGCCCACGGCTTCGGCATTCGCTTTGATTTCGCCGAAAAGATCCAGTGCGAGCGCCGCTCCCTTCGCATCATAAAGCTGCACGGCAAGGCTGGTTTCCTCGCCCAAACTTGCATTCAAAACCATTGCCAGATCGCCGTTGAGACGTTCCCGGTTCAGGGCGATGTTCAGGCGTCCTTTTCCGAAAGCTTCCTCTTTCGTGACGGACCAATCGAAGTTTTTACCATCTTCATTTGGCACGACCTTGCCGTCCTGAGTGGCGGCGCTCAGCATGTGGCCGAGCATTCCGGGATCGGAAATCACGGCCTTGCCGCCATCGTCCGGCGAGAAGGAAATCGCGGTGACTCCGGCCATCGGGAGAGCTTGTAGCTCTGCGAAGGATGGCAGCACGGAAAACATCAACAGTGCTGCGGTGGCCAACCATTTTCCAGTCATGGGTGAGTTGTGGCTTCTTTGAGCCGAAATCGCAAGGCTCGACTTGTGACGAGAATGATAGGAGAGGACTGCTTTAGTTTATCTGAAGGCCTGGATTGATAAGATGGAAGAGCCGCGCCGAGCTGGGGCTCAGCGCTCCCGGGTGGGGGAAAGAAGTGGGGGTGGGGCGGGATCCACTCGGATCGTCCGCTCCACCCCCGGTTTCCCTCTCCTGTCTGGAGAATTTGTCAGGCCGCTTTGTGTGGTTTATGCATCGAGCCGGAGGGCGGCTTTTTGCGCGGCGGATTTG
>JALOTR010000657.1 GCA_025457805.1 Akkermansiaceae bacterium
CGGCAAACGAACAGGCATTGAGCGCAAACACCGGCACAGGCCCCAGCGAGGCCAACAACAATCCACCTGCGATGGGTCCCACTGAGCGTGCGATGTTATATCCCACGCCACTCAATGCGATGGCCGGTGCGAGGTTTTCACGCCCCACGATTTCCGGGATGAGCGCCTGCCATGCAGGCATGGTGAATGCCGCCGCCACGCCGAGTTGAAAGGTGGCAAGCAAGAGCAGCGCAGGACTCAGCATGCCTTTGGCCGCGAGGATGGCCATGCCGATGGCAGTGAGCAAGGCACCGGCCTGCGCGAAAAGAATCAGCCGCCGCCGGTTGACAAGATCCGCCATGGCCCCGGCGGGGAGGCCGAAGAGAAACAGCGGCAGGCTCGACATCGCCTGCATCAACGAGACCATGCCCGGCGAATTGGTCAGCGTGGTCATCGTCCACACCGCCGCCGTGTCATTCATCGTGGTGCCGATGTTGGAAACGATGCTGCCCAGCCACAAGGCGCGGAAAAGCGGCTGTTGCAAGGGGGACTTCGTTTCAGCCATTCCTTCTACCGTGCACCCATCCTGGCGTCTGTCCAGTGCGGGGCGGGGGCAGCGGTTGCAAACTCACCATTTCTCAAATGGCATTTTGGCCGCAGGATTCGGCGTGGGCATGAGGGCGGCGGTTTCCTTTTGCATCGCATGCAGCTTGGCTTGAAGCGAGGAAACGAGATCCGGATGTTGTTTGGCAAGATTGCGGAGTTCGCCGGGATCCGCTTCGAGATCGTAGAGTTCGAGGCCTTTTTTCCAATGGAACTCGATGAGCTTCCACTTGCCCTCGCGGATCGCCGAGCTGGGAATGCCGCCTTGGTTTCCCCAATGCGGGTAATGCCAGAACAAGGGTGCGCGGGGATGCTCCGCTTCCGGGTTCTTGAGCAATGCGGCGAAGCTTTTGCCATCCTTGTGCTGTTCCGGCAATGCGTCGATTCCACATAACTCTAACAAGGTCGGATAAAAGTCAGTGGAGATGATCGGAGCCTTGCACACGCCCTTGGCGATTTTGCCGGGACAACGCAGCACCAGCGGCTCGCGGATGCCGCCCTCATACATCCAGCCCTTCCCGGCGCGGTAAGGAAGATTGCTGGTGGGCGAGCCCTCGGAGGTGGAGAGGCCACCATTGTCGGAGAAAAAGATCACGATGGTATCATCGGCGAGTTTCAACTCATCAAGATGCTTCAACACCTTGCCCACCGCCTCATCCATGGCCTCGACCATTGCGCCATAGATGGCATGTTCCTGCACGGTGCGGTTTTCACGCGGCGCTTCTTTTTGGAAAGCGGCTTTGAGGCCGAGCCGTTGTTTCTTGGCCTTGTATTTCTCCACCAGATCCGGCCGACCCATCAAGGGAGTGTGCACGGAATAGAAGGGGAAATAGATGAAGAACGGCGCATCCTTGTGAGTGGTGATGAAGCGGTTCACCTCGGTGGCCAGGCGGTCCGGCAGGTGCTCGCCGGGCGGTCCATCCGGTAGCTTGGGATTGTCGTAAGGAGAGAAATATTGTTTTCCTCCATAAGGACCGCCGCGATCGGTGCCGCCTATGTTCACATCGAATCCATGATCCTCCGGCCAGGAACCTTTGGGGCCAAGGTGCCATTTTCCAGCATGCATCGTCGCATAACCCCGTGCCTTGAATGCCTCCGCCAGAGTCGTGTGGGACGCCGCCAGACGACCGATGTAAGGCGCCGGAATCAGCGGCCGATTCGCATGTTTTCCCGCCTTGTGCGAAGTGGCGTTGTCGAAATTTTCCGGGATTTCCTCAAACTCATTGGGCGCGCCGAAGTAGTCTGTATTGCGGGTCCGCGCCGGATACTGGCCTGTTAGAATCGAAGAGCGGGTGGGCGAACACACCTGACACGCCGCGTAAGCCGCAGTGAAACGCATGCCGTCCGCCGCCATCCGGTTGAGGTGGGGCGTTTCGTAGAACGTCTCTGGATTGTTGAAACCCACGTCCATGTAGCCCAGATCGTCCGCCATCATCAGGATGACATTCGTGGCCGTGGCGGGGAGGACGAGGGCGAGCAGGACGAGGGCGGGTTTCATGGGTTTGCGGGCGGGATCGTTTACGCTGGAGCGGATGGAAAAGTTGCCGACGGAATCGCCGCTTGTTTCCGGCGCATCGTCACCCCACGCTCGCGCCATGGAAAGTCACGAGTGGTTCGAAAACACCGATGAGGGAAAAGTCTTCTACCGCGCCAACTACATCGGCGGCCGCTGGACCATCATGACCACGATGCAGAAACGCGACCCCACCTGGACCGACGTCAAACCCGTCACCGAACCCATCTGGCGCGAGCTCCGCGACATCGTCTGGAAAAAATACCAGCGCAAACGCTGCCCCTGGGAACGCGTCGCAGACCTCGACAAAATCCTCGGCGACGAACCCCCGCCTCGCTAGCGCAGCTTTCGCGAAGCGGTGCCTCTCCGGCGCTCGTTCTGCTGCGTTCGTTCTGCTGCGTTCGTTCTCCGGCGTTCGTGATTGCGAAGATCCGTCCCACCACACTGGATTGGGATGCAACGAATTTCTGGAACGGTTTTTTGACAAAGGGACGGGCCAGAATGGCACGGGATTAAGCAAACTTTCGTTGAAAATGAACAGATTGCGGAACACTGCAACGATGCGTCAATCTCGCCGCCAATGCTTTAAACGGGAGGGATTCGAGGTGACGCTGCTCGTCCGGACCCATGTTTTATCAGGGCGTTCGGCGATGTAATCCTGCTTA
>JALOTR010000658.1 GCA_025457805.1 Akkermansiaceae bacterium
CAACGCACCCATCATCCCGCGCGGCCCAAGCCACACGCTTTCCATTCTGGTAAGCAACCAGCCGGGCGTGCTCATGCGGATCTGCCAGGTCTTCTCGCGCCGCGGATTCAATATCGATTCACTCGTCGTCTCCGAAGGCCGCAACGCCAATTTCTCCCGCATGACCATCGGCATTTCCGGCGATCCGGAAGGCCTGAATCAAATCATCATGCAGGTCGGCAAGCTGATCGATGTGATCCATTGCTTCGAGCATACCTCGGACAATTCGGTGACCAAGGAAATGATCCTCATCAAGATCCAATGTTCGCCCGCCGAGCGTTCGATGGCCTTGCAGATCGCCGAACACTTCAGCGGCAAGACCGTGGATCTCACTCCCACTTCGATGATTGTCATGCTGCATGGCGACAGCCCGAAGATCGATGCCGCCATCACCATGTTCTCGCAGTTCAACATCATCGAGACCGTGCGCACCGGCAAGGTCGTGATGGCCCGCGGCGAGCAGCCGACTTGATTTGTTAGAATGCCGCCCATGCCGCTGCGGACCCAGGACTTTGACTATCATCTGCCGGAGGAATTGATCGCTGCACGGCCACTCGCCGAGCGTTCCGCCTCCCGCATGCTGGTGGTCCATCGGCAAAGCGGGCGCATCGAGCACCGGATGTTCCGGGACTTCCCGGAGTATCTCAGGCCGGATGATCTTCTGGTTCTCAATGATACCAAGGTGATTCCGGCGCGGGTGTTTTCGGATGATGGGAAGATCGAGTTGTTATGTCTGGATCGCCTTTCACCAGTCGATTGGCGCTGCCTCGTGCGGCCTGGGAAACGGATGAAACCCGGACGCTCTCTCACAGTCGGTGGCATCCAAGGCACGGTGGTTGAGGTTTT
This sequence comes from Akkermansiaceae bacterium, assembly GCA_025457805.1. GTDB lineage: Bacteria > Verrucomicrobiota > Verrucomicrobiia > Verrucomicrobiales > Akkermansiaceae > Luteolibacter. The sequence goes on from JALOTR010000658.1 coordinate 886, forward strand.
CGAAAATGGCGATCGCCTGATTCAATGGGACTCGCATGTGGATCTCAACCAACACGGCCATCTCGCGCTGCCGCATTACATGGGCCGCGAGGATGAGTTATCAGATCGTGATCGATATCAAACCGTGTATGCCCGCGAAGAAGGTGCGATTGCCGCACCCACTGCCGGCCTGCACTTCACGCCGGAGATGCTGGAGAAAATCAATCACGCATTCCTCACACTCCATGTCGGTGTGGGAACCTTCCGGCCCGTGAGTGCGGAACTGGTGAGCGATCACGTGATGCATTCCGAGAAATACGCCATCAGCGCGGAAACCACCCAACGCGTCAATGCGGCCAGCCGCGTGCTCGCCGTGGGCACCACCGTCACCCGCGTGCTCGAGGCCATCGCCCGTCAATCCGCCACCCCATCGCTCCGCCTGCCAGCAGGCGAGCATCGGGGCGAAACCGATATTTTCATCCATCCGCCCTACGATTTCCGTGTGCTTGGCGGCCTGTTGACCAATTTCCACCTGCCCCAAAGCACGCTCATCATGTTGGTCAGCGCCTTCGCCGGACAGGAACTCGTGCTGGAGGCCTATCGCCAGGCGGTGGAGGAACGCTACCGCTTCTACAGCTACGGCGACTGCATGCTGCTCGTCTGAGCGCTTGAAAGATGCACGGGAATGCCCACGTTCTGCGGGAGTTCCTTTTGTGCCATGTCTTTCTTCCGTTCCTTGTGTCTTGTCGCCCTCTTGCCGTTGTGTTGCCTGCCCGTCGCTGCGGCAGACGATGAAGCAAGCCTCACGTCCGCCGCCTCCACCACCACGGGCCGCGCGACGATCGCCCGGGCCGAACTCCGCCGGGTGGCAGGTCCCGCCATCGATGAAATTTCGACAAGCTCCGAAGGCAAACGCTTCATCACCGAGTTGGAAGCATCGCCGGAACTGCTGGGCGACTTGATGTATTCCGGCCCGCTGCCGGATGAACCCGGCAAGATGCTGTGGATCCTGCACGACCTATGGAAAGCGGATCGCCCCGGCTTGGGCGATCCCCAACAACGCAGCACCGCCGTGGCCGTCGCCCTCACCTTCGGCCAATCCAAGTGGCCGCGCGAGCAGGCATTTTCGAGATATAAGTATTTCCGAGACTCCCACAAAGCCGGCCTGCTGCATCCTCAATACGATGACCTCCAGACATGGGAAAAACGCTTCCTGGTTTCCGCGGGAAGCAATGGCAGTTGGAGTGGCGAAGGCGGATGGGATGATGCCTCCTTGGTCTGGCTTCGCGACAATGTGAAACTCCCTGCCAAGGATTACACCGGCGCCTGTTGGCAAGCGCCGTATCGTTTGGAAAACCTGTTTGGTGATTCCATTCATGGGCCTAACTATTATGCACCTTTCGAACACATGATTCACGCCAAGCGCGTCCGCGAAGTGGGTGGAGTTTGTGGTTCGCTTTCCCATTATGGAGCCACCGCCGCGCGGGCCAATGGTATTCCAGCGATCACCATGGGCGAGCCCGGTCATTGTGCTTATGCAGTTCGCGTCAAACGCGGCGAATGGGTGCCATCCTACTCGCTCTCCTGGCAACGCGGCCTGCACACCAGCCTGTGGGGACGCACATGGACGCAGTTGATCCTACAGGAAAAAGTCATGGGTGAAAACTATGCCAACGCCCGCAGCACCGCCCATCTCTATCAAGCACGGGCCGTGACGAAATCCAATCGTCAACTCGCGGAAACCGCCTATCAACTCGCACTCCAGGCCCAACCACTGAATCATCCCGCATGGTTGGAAGCCACTGCCTTCCTCAAGGAATCCAAGCCGGATCCGGAGACATGGGAAGCCTGTCAAAAAGCCATCCTCAAGGCGCTTGCCGCCTATCCGGAAGCCG
>JALOTR010000659.1 GCA_025457805.1 Akkermansiaceae bacterium
CCCTCGTCATCTGGGGTGGTGAGTTCGGCCGCACGCCGATGGGTCAAGGGACCGGCCGTGATCACCACATCAATGGCTTCAGCCTGTGGATGGCCGGCGCTGGAATCAAGCCCGGCATCGTCCACGGAGCCACCGACGAACTCGGGTATAACTCGGTGGAAAACATCGTCCACGTAAGGGATCTACACGCCACCCTGCTTCATCAATTCGGCATCGACCACGCCCGCTTCAGCACGAAATTCCAGGGTCTCGACTACAAACTCACCGGAGTGGAGCCTGCAAAGGCTGTCAGGGCGATCATGAGTTAGATTTATGCCAATCATTTCGATTGAATTTGAAGTGCCGCAAAGTCCACGGAGGCCGATCCTCCGATGGCGACATTCAAACGTCCGTCGACTAACAGCGCAGTATCGATCTCGATGGTTCTCACTGCGGCTCCTTCAATTCTCATATCTTGTTTTGCGGGCATCCCATCAAAGCCAATCCAAGTCCCGCCTGTGGATTTCAGACTGATGCTGAGAGCGGCGGCGACGATGGTTTCGCGAGGCTTGTGATTCAAATCGAAGGTGAACGCAGTAATATGTTTTCCAGCCGGACGATCGAAACGTGCATCCACTTGCAGGCCGCTTTGTTCGTGCAGTCGTGCGAGCCATGCGGGATCCGCATTGACCCCATCTCCCCTCTTATCGCTACTTGCGTGCTGGTCCACATCCCCCAGCCAGATTTCGCGGAAGGTGGAAGCAGGGGCTTTTTGCCGTTGATGCAACTGAGCGAGATACAGACTGCCAGGTTCCACTGGATTTCCTTGCGGCCCGCTGTGTTCAAAGGTGCCGTCAGGACCACCCGCCGGTGGCTTGAGGGAATTGGGGAGAATTTTACCGACTGAGCCGATGAGCCAGTTTCGTGCGGTGGGCGGATTTTCCACCCGGAAACCTGAAGCCGTCGAGTTCCAGACCACCATGTAAGCGCCGGTGTGGCCGTGACCGGTGCCGGAATTGCCACGGTTGCGGATGTTGAGTTGGTTGCCATCGATCCTCACCTGGTCAAACAGGGCACCCACCGCCCAGCGATGATGTGGACCGGAATCGGCATGAGCCAGTTCCGCCGTGCATTTCACAAATGCGTTAGGCCCTGGAACCAAGCCTCCGAAGACGTAATCATGGCGGCCGCCGCGAGCGTGGTTGTTGATGAACAATGTCAGCTCGGATCCAACATTGTTAAATGAATAGCGCCGCCCTCCCTTGATTTGTGAAACCGGATCCAAACATTGGGAGTCGGCAATGGTCAGCCACTTCCCGCCGTCGCCGGTGGTCACCGCCGAGTAACCGAAATGCCGCGCGCTGATGTTGCGGATCCAGCCATCCTGCAGCTTGCCGGTTGAAATGAAATTCCATGCATGTTTTTCATCCGTATCACTCGCATGGTTGGAAATCCCGCACAGATCCTCGATGCCGGATTGCACGATGCGACTGGGCCAAGTATAGCGCTGGATTCTTGCACCACCAAATTCCGCTTCGATCGTCTGAGGCAGCGGCGCATCCACGGTGAGCCAACGGCCGTCGATGCGGGTGATCACGCGGTCAAATGTTAGATCCTTGGATCCAGCGGTCCACGGTTTGGCAGGCTTGGGACCGAGGCGATCCATTTTCAGCTCCTTGATCCATTCGGCAGTACTTGGGCGGTGAACGATCACCGTATCGCCGACGGAGTATCCGGCAGCGGAATCCACCTCGAAACTGCGGGCACCGGACGGCACCAGCTTCTGGGTGAGTTTGCGCGTGCTGCCTTTATCCATCCGCCGCCCGCCAGATCCACCGATCTCGATCAAGGTATATTGCCGCTTGGCGGTGGCGCGCAGACGGGTCCCGGACTTCTCGTCGTTGCCTGCACCTTTGAGGACCACTCCGCTGGCTGCAATCCGGATGCCTTCGTCGAGTTGGTATTCACCTGCATTGAGAAACACCACGCCACGCCAACCATCCGCATTGAGTGACATGGATGAAACCTTCTGAATCGCCGCTTGGATGTTGGCGCGATCATCCCCATCCGCCGGACTGACCTTCACCCAACGATCCTGGGGAATCATTTTTCTAACATCCGGCAAGGGCTCGATGCCGCCGCGATATCCGCATTGCGAAAAATCCGCGATCCGCTGGCCGCGTTCATCGAGTTGATAGAGAAGATTCCCCGTGGGCGACTGATAGACCCACCCGCTGGCGGCCTCTTGGGCAAGGGCGGGGCCGAACGCGAGAATCCAGACACAGGCGATCCCTTTCATTTTCCGACAGTGGTTTGCATCAACTCCAATAAGGGATGGGCGATTTCGATCTTGCGGCACACTTTGTAATCGGCGGCATTTTCCAGAGTCATGCATTGCCATATCTTCCAATAGATCAGATGGCACGCAGCAATCGTGGCGTTTATTATTATCAAATCTCCACTCCGAAGAATGAGCCTGAGTGGTTCTGATGCACGGCAGGTGGGGTGTGGACTCATTCAGGATTCGCTGAGCTCAGGCGGACAAAGAGTGTGGATCCGCGGGTTGGGATGTCGGCGATGACGTGGATGTAGTCGCCATCGTCCGTGGTGTCGAAAATCACGCCGTTGACCGTGGCGTCCTCATCAGGCACCGCTGCCTCGTGGTTGATCCACGGGTCGGACGCGCCGCAGTCGCTGCTCGATTGTAGTTTCAATGAGGTTCCGCTGCGCGTGGTGGATTTGAGGCAGCGGAAGGTGAGGCGGAGGTGGGTTCCGGTG
>JALOTR010000660.1 GCA_025457805.1 Akkermansiaceae bacterium
GGATCCGGCGGGCATCAAGGTGGAGCAGTTTTACAATGCGGTCGATTACGGCGATCCCGCTCCAGCCTCGGGTGAACCCGTGGCGGCGGCCATCGAGCAAAGCGCCCATCCTGTGATTCCCGGTCGCAGCCTTGTTCGCGTGGCACTCAAGACCGCTGCCGCAGGTCGCGGAGCGTCCCAACCGCTGCGTCTCACGCTGCTCGTCGATCAATCCGGTTCGATGGTTCGCGAGGATCGTCGTGCGGCGATGGACAAGGCACTCAAGGGACTCAGCGCGCTTCTAACGGAAAAGGACAGCATCAACGTCATCGGCTTTTCCCGCAAACCACGTTTGATTGCCGATCAACTTCAAGGCGACAAAGCAGGCCAACTCGCCGGCTCTTCACCGACGGTGCCGCCAATCTCGGCAATGCGGATCCTGTGAAACTCGCGGAAAAAGTGAAAGCACTGCGCCAGAAAGGCATCGCCTTCGACATCGCAGGCATCGCGGCAGATGACCTCAACGACGAACTCCTCGCCGAACTCGCCCGCAACGGAAATGGCCGTTATTATGTCGTGGGCAAGGGCGGAGATGATGAAAACGACTTTGCCAAACAACTTGCCGGAGCCTTCCGGCCCGCTGCGGAAAATGTGAAGGTGCAGGTTCACTTCAACCCGGAACGCGTGGCGCGATACAAGCTGATCGGTTTCGAAAAAGACCGCCTCAAGACCGAAGACTTCCGCAACGATGCCGTGGATGCCGCCGAACTCGCCGCAGAAGAAGCGGGCGTGGCGATCTATCAGATTGAAACGCTGCCCGAAGGCAAAGGCGAGATCGGCGAAGTGAGTGTGCGCTTCCGCGATACCGCCGCCAATGACATGGTCGAACGCAGCTGGACCATGCGCCACGATCCCAACACTCCCGCCTTTGATCGCGCCACGCCATCGATGCAGCTTGCCACCTTGACCATGCTGGCCGCGGAAAAACTCAAGGGCGGCCCGCTGGCCGATGCCATCGATTTCCAACAACTCGCGGAACCCCGCGAAAACATCAAACGCTTCTACGGTCAGTCCGGCCGCATCGGACAAGTGCTCCAAATGCTCAACGCACTCCGCTAATAAAACAAACCACAGATGAACGCAGATAAACGCGGATAGAGGAATAGATAACCGAATCATTCCGACTCTTCATCCATCTGCGAAATCCGCGTCCATCTGCGGTTGGTCAAGAAATCGTTAGAGATTGTTTCCCGCGTCTCCGCAATCCCCTTGCTGACGCTCCCGCTTGTACACGAACCGCCTCAAAACCATGTCTGCGCCCGCCAAAAATAAGGAGAGGGGACGTCTCGTCCCCTCAATTCTATCATTCGCCCTCCTCCTCACAGGCCTCCTCCCCGCCCAGCAACCCGCTTTGCCTGACGATCGCGTGGTGCTGGTCCCTTGGTCGCGTGAAGTGAAGGAAGCGCCTTTGTTTTTCTCTGCCGATGCCGATGTCCATTTCCAAGTGGGCCTTCAGGAAATCACCAGCGAGCAGACTCTCCGTTTCCGCATTCTCCAAGGCAAGGCGGAGACGCTCACGCTCGATCTAACAGGCGATGGCGATGTGATATCTGTGACCGGCGAAGGCTTGCGTGACTGGGCGATCCGTGTTTCCGACGATGGCACGCGCCACCTCGATGTGCGCCCGCTGCAAGTCGATGGCAAAGCCCCTGCGGAGCTCACCGTAGTCATGAAAACCCAAGCTACCCCCGGCAAGGATCTCAACCGCCTGCTTCTCCCTCAACCTGGCGCAGCAAGCGGATTCTCCATCGAGACCCGATTGATCAACGCCGCGGACATCGTGCTCAAGGTTGCACAATCGGATGGCCTCTTGAGATTGGCGGGCGATGATTTTCACTCGTTTGCTGGAACTGGAAATTCCGCCATCGCCATCCAAGTCCTCCCGTCCGGCAATGCCATCCGCGGGCTCGATCTTCAAAATGCTACTCTCACAGGAAATGCGGCCAAGGATGGCGGCAGCGTGAGTTTCCGCCTCACCGGCACCGCCCGCTCGGATGCTGCCGGATCCAGCGTGCCGCTGCTTTCGGGAGTCGCCGCTCTAACAGACGGCGTGACGGGAGATGGATGGCATGTGGCCTTGAAGAAGGGTGGAAAAGATGAGGGATGGTCTTATGATCTGGTGGCCGACCGCAGCGGCGAGTTCCCCATCAATCTTGCATTTGATATACCCGTCCAAAGCCGCGGCGACTGGCGTGAAGTGGACTTCCATTTGCCTGCCGGAGTGGTGGTTCCACTCACCATGGAAGGTCTCGCAAATGGCGTTTCCTTCGATGCCTCAAAACCCGTCGTGCCCGAGTCCTCCGGCGGAATCTGGCGTGGATTTCTTCCTTCCGATGGTCGCGCATCCTTCGCTTGGAAAGCAGCGGACAAGGTGGCGGATGGAGCTTTGTTTTTCTCAAGCACGGAGACCACCGATGTGCGGGTGGGCAGTGGTTTGCTGCGTCAAATGACCGTTCTCGATCTGCGCGTCCTGCAAGGGCATCTCCCGCAAGTCCAGGCCATGATGACAGGGCCGGGGGAAATTCTATCTGTCGCAGGAAACTCCGTGCTCGTTTGGAAAGTCGCGGAAAGCGAGGGCGCGCGGCGTTTGGAAATCCAGCTCAGCCGACCCATCGAGTCGAGCGAGCGCATCATCATCGAATCGCAATCCGCCCTCGCCGGATTTCCTGTGAGAGCGGAGGCCTTGCGAATGTCCGTCGCCGGATCACTTCGCCACAATGGTTGGCTGCGCGTGGCCAATGACGGTGCCGTGCGGGTGGAAGTCACGGAAGCCAAGGGCCTGATCCAATTGGTGCCCGCACAGTTTCCGGGCGGCGAGGACAAGAATCTGCGGAAGGTGTTTGTTTATCGATTCCCCTCGGCGGATTATCAATATGGCATCAGCGCCAATCAGATCCTTCCGGAGGTGGGTCTCACCGAAGTGACGATTTATGAACTCGCCGAGACCGATCGCCGC
>JALOTR010000661.1 GCA_025457805.1 Akkermansiaceae bacterium
GAAGGGAAGTTGTGACACCATGTTTTCCGCACCCACGGCGAGGATCATGCTGTGATGCAGCGCCACATCGGTGACGGCGAGAATGGACAAATCATATTCCCGCGTTTGGTGAAGTTCCTTGAGAAAGGCCTCCAATTCATCGCGCCGCGCCGCAAAGCCGTGGAGATCGCGTTCCTCCACCTGCGAGATGCTCACGGTGAGCCCTTGCTCGGTGAATTCCTTGCGATCGGCGTTGAGGATTTCATCCGGAGTGCCATTGGCGATGAGTGAACCGACGGCGAAGAATTCATCGGTAAACTTCTTGGGATCCACTCCCGCGACGCCGCCGAGCCAGGTGAGCATTTCACGATCTAACAAGGTGGTGGTGGGCGAGGTGAGACAGAGGGTGTCCGACACGATGCCCGCACAAAGGCACATCGCCACACCCGGCATCGGCATCAGCCCGCGATGGAAAAATTTCCTCCCGACCAAGGTGCAGGTGGAACCCACAGGTTCGTTGAGGTATCGGATCGGCTCGCGCGAAACAAGATCGCCGGCGAGGCGGTGGTGGTCGATGACCTCGGTGATCTCCGCTTCCTCCACGCCATTGACGGCTTGGGCGTATTCGTTGTGATCCACCAGCGCCAGCCGGATGCGGGGTGGATCGACGAGGTCGGACTTGGAAAGCACGCCCAGCATCTTGCCGCTGGAGGGATCGACCACCGGGAACAGGTCCTGATCCGTGGTGGATAGCTGTTTCCGCAATCGCGAAACGGGCTCTACCGGGGTGACCGTCTCAAACTGCTTTTCCATCACGTGCCGGACGGTTCGCGAGCAGCGGATGAGGGTGGAGGCGCTGGCGGTGTCGGTGGCGCAGCCGAGCAACACGACATTCTTGGCCTTGGCGAGTTGGCGGATTTCCGTCGAAACGGCATTGCCACCGGTCACCAGCAGGGCGCGGGCTCCGTTGTCGATCGCGTAGCGCTGGACGATGGGGCGGTCGCCGCAGATGACGAGGAAACGATCGATGTTTCCATCCTTGGCAGCTTGCTTGAGCCGGCGATCCACCGTGGCCTGGGACGAGGCGCCGACGAGCAGGATCAGATCCTCTTCATTTTCAGGCAAAGGAGCATCCGTGCCGATGCTTTCCGCCTGCAGCGTCTCCGCGATGTGGGCGAGCGAGGCATGCACGGTCCGCACGCTGAGGCCTACCGTATCGGCCGGGAGAAGCAGGCGGAGGAGATCGAAATATCGCAAAATCCCGCAAAGTTTCCCGTCCTCATCCTCCACCGGCACACAACGGATCTCGGCTTCCAGCATGCGCCGATAGGCCGTGAGGAAAGTGTCGGATACGGTCACCTTGATCACATTGCGATGACTGATCATGCCCGCATTGGTGCGGACGTCCGTGATGAGCATGGGCACCTCCAGTCCGGCGCGTTCGAGCACCCATTTGGTGCGTTGGGAAATCTCCCCACACCGGGCCGCCACCGCATTCGGCTCCTCTCCCACCGCTCGCAAGAGGGCTGCATAGCCGATGGCCGAACAGATGGCATCCGTATCCGGATTCTTGTGGCCGATGACGTAAAAGGGTGGTTTGGGCATGATGACGGCGGCGGTAAAGCGGGAGAATGGCAGCAGGCCCCGCCCCTAGCAAGGCAAGACCTGCGCGTGTTTTCGGGATTACGTGTGCCCGGATGTCGGCATTTCGCCAAAGACCCGATTCGAGCCTCCAACCTCAGAATCACCGTCAAAAGCGCAAGCGGACCCCAGATCAGCCTTTCCAGTGTCACCGGGAAAAATCAGGAAAAATCCCCAATTCAATCCGTGACGCTACCCGCCCTTGCCACCGCCGTCATGTTATTCTTGCGTTCGGTAAACATATCGGGCTCTCCATGCCATTGGTGGATGAGCTCGCGCATAATGAGGGCGTGGTCGAAGGTGACAGTGCCTGCCGGGAATACCGACTCGTCGGCGAAGAAGGAAGACTCGACATGCTCAACGCTGAGCGGACGCACCTGCCAGCCGTCGGTCTGAAGCCGAATGCCATCAAGACGGCAGCAATCGCGTGTGACGGAGTAACCAACGCTGCCGCCCTCGAAATAGTTGGATGACTCCGCCAGTGATTCAAAGCAAGAGGACTCCGGCAACGAATCGCTCTCCTGGGCGCGAAGCTGGATGGTCATGCGTCCGTCTCGGGCTCGGATGGACATGGAAATGCGGGAGTTTGCGTCGGTGACACTGAAATCTGCTAACGAATGCTCACCCGGAAAGATGCGTCCGCCGGCGAAATGATTGAGCCAAGAGCCAGTATCGCGGCGCGGTATAAACACACCCTCACGTGTTTCGCCGGAAGGATCGTCCCAAAGAACGGCGATACGATGGGCTGCGTTCTCGCTTGAGATCCCACAAAAGCCAGGAAGCCATCTAGGTCGAATCTGCTCCAGCCGAATGAGACAAATTCCAGCAATAGCGTAACCACCGTGAAGCTTTGGGCGGAAGGGTGGAGGCAAATACCGTCCCATCATCTCCGCATCCACCCGGAAGTTGACGAGCAACCTGCGACGAATCAAACCGTTGATTACTGGAAGACGCATTGCATTTCCCTTTCCTTGGCTGACACCTAACTCATCCACGGCGGGGAGGGAAGCCCGAATTCAATGAAGGACCTTACCCGCCTTTGGATGCAGCGTCTTGTTGGCCGGTCTGTGTTTGGAAGGTCGGGCTGCCAGGCAACCAGCGAGAGAACCCAAAGCGCACGCCAAGAACAGA
>JALOTR010000662.1 GCA_025457805.1 Akkermansiaceae bacterium
ACGACCATTCCGGGGGCCTTGTTGAGCACCAGCAAATCATCGTCCTCAAACAGGATTTCCAGCGGAATATCCTGCGGCGCGGCATCGAGGGGAACGGCTTCCGGCAGTGAAATGCTGATGGTTTCCCCGATCTTCACGCCGTCGCGGGGTTTGGCGGGCTGGCCGTTGACGATGATGTATTGCTCGCGGATGAGCGTCTGGATGCGCGATCGCGACAGGTCGGGCAAACGGGCTGCTAGAAACGCGTCGAGGCGTTCTCCGGGGGCTTCGACCTTGATTTCCACGGGCGCAGTCTCGGGGTGGAAAAAATTCCGGGCAAGTTTCAAGTTTGCACACGCAGCCATCGTATCGGTAGCCTGTGCCCATGACCGACCACCCGGAATCCATCGCTTACTGCCACGCCTGTGGCGCACCGATGGATGTTTCCGCCGTGGCCCCCTTCACGAATGTCGAGTGCCCGAAGTGCGCCAAGCACACCCGGGTGAAACGCGAGTTCGGCCCCTACACGCTGGTCCGCCGCCATGCGATCGGTGGCATGAGCATGGTTTTCGTGGCGCACGACAACACGCTCGACCGCGAGGTGGCGCTCAAGATCCTGAGCGAGGAATTTTCCGCCGACGAGCGCCGCATCGCCGCCTTCGAGGAGGAGGCGCGCATCACGGCATCATTCAGCCACCCACATGTGGTGAGGGTGCTGACGACCGGGCGATCGTTCGGGCGATTTTACATCGCGATGGAATTGGTGCCCGGCGGCCACTTCGAGCACCAGATCCGCGAGCGGGGGAAAATCCCGGAAATCGAAATGCTACCACTCGCCATCGAGGTCGCCCAAGGACTCAAGGCGGCGCACGCGGCGGGTTTGATCCACCGCGATGTGAAACCTGGCAACATCCTTCTCGATGCCGAGGGCCATGCCAAGCTGGTGGACTTCGGTCTCGCGCTGGTGACCCAAGGCGGCAAAGCGCAGGCCACCGAATTATGGGCCACGCCTTACTATGTCCCGCCGGAGACGGTGGAGGGATATGTGGAGGATTTCCGATCAGATATCTATGCCTTCGGAGCCACGCTCTATCATGCCTTGGCGGGTCAGCCTTCCTGTGGCGAGGAGTCGATGGCCACGGATGTCCTTCGCGAGGCGAAAAAACGGGTGAAGCCGCTCAGCGCGGTGGAGCATTCGGTTTCCGCGGAAACCTGCCGCATCGTCGAGAAGGCGATGGCCTATGCGCCGGACGCACGATACAGTTCCTATGATGAAATGATCGCCAGCCTCGCGGTGGCATTGAGTCATCTCAAATCGGGCAGATCGGAAACCACAGGCTCTGTTGCCAAACGACGTGCGGTGAAAAAGCGCAAGGAACGCAGCCTCATCATCGCCTGCCTCGTCGGCCTTGCCCTGCTGGTGGCCGGCATTCTTTTCGCCCTCAACCGCAGCAAACCCGTTCCGGTGGTCGATGCAACGCCCGCAGTGGACGTGGTCCCACCTCCCATGGTGGCGGATACTTCGGCGGAAATCGGCAAAAGCTACCGCGAAGCCCGCGATGCGGTGGCCGCCAAGGATTTCCAAAAAGCATCCGTGCGTTTCACCGATCTCCACAAGAATCCAGACGTCCAGGAGCCCACCCGATCCTGGGCCGGAGTGGAGGCGGTGCTTGCGGCTTTTCTCGATGGCCGCCCGACCGATGGCCGCAGGCAGGCGCGCGAAGTGATGGATCACATCCGTTCCCTGCCGGAAAACTCCAATCGCATCGGCGGCGGTATGGTGGGCACGCTCGGAAAACTCGGCGATCTCAACCCGCTGCCCACGCCCGAGGCCAAAGGCGGCGGTGCCGCGCAAGTGGTGTCTGCCATGCTCACGGGATTGAAAAACTGGGAACAAGGGCTGCTGGAGCCGGCGTCGGTCTGCTTCAAGGCGGCCACCTCCGTGAAGCTCAATCCCAACGATCAATGGGCGGAGGTCTATCAGAAAATGGCCAATGATTATCTAACAGACTATCAACTCCTCACCGGGCCCTTGTTTGCGGAGTTTCCATCTGACAAGGCAGGCTGCGATGCCGCGATGGATGAACTCAACCGCGTGCTCGCCACCCTCAAGACCCGCGGCCGGGCCAAGTTCAATGTGCGCGCCTGGCAACTCGACCTCGCCCGCCATGGCAAGTTGCTCTCTTCCACTCCCACCACCGACCCCGCGCCGGATGATTCTCCAGTGGCCGAAAATCCTCCTGTGAAGCCGCTCAAGGAAGTGATGGCCATGATCGATGGTTTTGTCCGCATGAGCCGCTTTTCGGAAGCTGTGACTTATCTCAAATCGTTGCCCGCCGATCCGCCCGGAGCCACACGCGCCTCGCTGCTCTCGGTGGCGGAGTCCTCTGCGGTGTTTCTGGCGGACCTTGAGGAAGATCTCGCCAAAGGCCCTGTCACTGCGGAACTCCTCCTGAAGTCCGGGGAAACGGCCACCACCATCTCGCTCGATGGAGACAAGCTCAGCATCACCAACGCCGCTGGTCAGAGCCGCACTTGCACATGGGCGGATTTCTCCCCGGACGCATTGATCGCCTTGCACCGGGTGTTCGTGAAGACTCCGAAAAACGAATTCGAACGCCTGCGCCGCCACGAGTGCGCCATTTCCTACGATTGGCTCGCCGGCAACCGCGAACGCGCCCTCAACGCCGCCAACGTCCTCTCCACCAGCAGCACCGCCTTCAAACAACGCTGGGACAGCATCGCCACAGG
>JALOTR010000663.1 GCA_025457805.1 Akkermansiaceae bacterium
CTATCATTTCACACGAAATACCACACCGTGCGCCATCGAGACACCCGAAGGGTATTCGATCACCAGCGACTCGGCCTCCTGTTTCCAATTCAATTTCACTTCAGAACCCAGCAAAGCCACAGACTTAACCGGTTTTCCCATCTTGATGGAGTCCAAGCCAAGCGAACGGATTTGCAGTACTTCACCGGCCCGGGGCACAGCCATGATGAAGACATAGATCGCACCGTCTTTTCCTTGGGTGAAGCGCACATCCGTGGTGTTCATCCGGAACTCTGCATGCTCGCGAACAATCGGCCCGGAAGGAAAGGACCGTGGAATCGTGGTGCCGGTGGCAGGACCGAATCTCGCGTCCAGAATCTTTAGGTCACCACTTCCGAGCTGGATCGATTCACCCTCGGCATACGAAGCCGAACCCGCCTTGCCATCGGTTTCGTATTTGAGGTTCAGGCGCTTCGGCACTCCGGGTGCTGGATCGCCGCCGAGAGACTGCAGGCTTGCGACCATCTGGAGCTTGCCATCGCGGATGGACGCACGAACCGTTTCAGTGACATTTGCAATCTGTCTGTCATCACCGCCACCTGCATCTTCGCCGATAACCTTCCACGCGCTGCTGCCGTAGATTGCGGCAGCGTTGCGGCGCGCGAATTCCCCAAACTCTTGCCACATCTGCACGCCGCCGGGTTCGAGTTCACCTTCCGGGGTCAGGCCGATGTTGAGATTGAAGTTTCCATCCCGTGAGATGGCCTCAATCATCTGGAAAATCATGCTGCGGCTGTCGTATAAGGTATTATCTTCGAAGAACCATTCGCCGAGCGTGTTTTCCCACACCCATGGATCGCGCTTGATGGGGCCGGTGTAGCCGTTTTCGTGCGGAGCGGCGATGCCGGGGATGCGAGGGCCACCTTTGATAACTGCCATGCAATCGACGGTGCCTCCGTTTTTGACAGCTCGCCGGTTATACATGTGGGCCACTGCCTTGACCGTGGCATCGCTGATCACGCCTTTGGCCGTGCCCGTGCCGGTGAAGGGCTCAGTGCCATCGGTATAGAGCATGTCCGGGTCATAGTCGTCCACGAACTGTTTCACGCGGCGGAACCACTTGAGCGTGTATTGTTCTGCGAACTTGCGGTTTTCCGGATCGACAAACAGATCCCTCACCGGAGTGAAGAAGCCATCGCGGATATTCTTTCCGGGGAGCTCCTCGGCTTTGAGATCGATGCCATAGAGATCCTTGGGATCGAGTCCCTCCCACCACTTTCCCTTGCCGTCTTCCCTGGTGCGGGTGGCGGCGTCGTAGGGCACACCGGCCTTGGGTCCAATCTTGTCGGCTCCGAAGGCGGTTTGGAACCACCACAACGAATAGTCGGCATGGAAGGCCATCCCCGTTCGAAAGTCGTGCTTGCGGGCTTCCGTGAACAGCTCACCCACAATGTCGCGTTTGGGGCCTACGTTGACCGAGTTCCAGGGTTGATGAGGTGAGTTCCAGAGATCGAAGTTATCATGATGCGCCCCTTGAACGAGGATATAGCGGGCTCCGGAGTTTGCATAGAGTTCCATCAGTTTTTTGGCATCGAACTTGGGAGCCTTCCATGCATTGAGGACGTCCATGTAACCGAATTCCGACGGGTGGCCGAAGTTTTTCAGGTGTTGATCATACATCCAGCGGTTGTTCGCGCGGCCCTTGCGGCCTTCCGGTGGTTGTTGATAGAGGAAGCGTGCATACCAATCTCCGTTGCGGCCCATGGCTTGGGGGCCCCAGTGGAACCAGACGCCTATCTTCGCCTCGCGCCACCAGTCAGGTTCATGTTTGAGTTTGTCCGCACTGAAGGATTTCCAGTCTGCAGAGAAAGGTCCTGAATCGATGGCATCCGGAATCAGATAGGGGCGCTTGGCCACCTCCGGAGTGAGGGGTTGTTCCACTTTTCGATTCCCCCCATAAGCATCGGCGGGAGAGCGGTCGCCATGAGCTTCGGCTTCCTTGGTAAGGTCCGGAGCACCGTGGAGCGGTGCGCATGGAATGACGCAGATGAATGAAAGGATGGATGAGAGCTTCAGGGATGGAATCATGAAAGTGACAGGTGAACCCAGCCACCGTGGATGACTTGGGCTTGACCTGCACGCGCCGTGAACGTGCAGGCCATGAAGGACAACTTCGGACTGGATCGAGCTACAAGCGCCTGAAGTATCCTGTGCCATGAATGCGGATCAGGGCTGGTTGACTTCAAGACGCCCGAAGAGCTTGGCATTGGATCCCTTTGCAACGGTGATTTCGACTCCCTCGATGCCACCGCCAAGATCACTGACGACCACACCGGCACCGCCGGGAATGGCAAGTTCAGTCCATGGCGCTCCCAGATCCGGGCTGTATTGGAAGACTTGAGTGGTTCCACTCGCAGCCGCGCGGCGGTTGAAGGTAAAAACAAAGTCCGATCCCGATGCATCAAGTGTCGGCAGGATGAGTGGACTGGATGCCGAGGGATCGCCGCCCTGCAGGATGTATTCAATGATGTTTGCAATGCCATCGTTATCCGGATCGCCAGTGGCGGTTTTATCCGGAAGGGTTGGCCAGGTCGCATCGATCCAGGCAAGCAAGGGATCGGAAACGGGTGGATCGGACAAAACGTTGAGGATACCTGTTCCGGAGATCCGCGGCGTTTTGTTGGAAGCGGAGGAAGCCATGCCGCCCCAGGTGCCGGACTCCACTTGAACTCCTTCGAGGAACAGCTTGTC
>JALOTR010000664.1 GCA_025457805.1 Akkermansiaceae bacterium
TTCCATCTGCGTGGGGTCACGGTCTGGGGTGACCGCTTGTTTCTCACGCTGCTTCTCGGATTCTCCGCTGCACTTGGAGTGCGGTTCATGTTTTTCCGCAAGGAGCTTCCGCCGCCGCCATTGCTGCTCGCTGCCATCGGATTGATTTGCGGAATTGCCGGGACGTTTTTGTGGTTGAATCCGCAGTGGTTGGTGACGGCGGACATGCATCGCCTGGCAGGTTTGTTGCTCTACCAAGGCTTTCTGTTAGGACCGGTGATGGGAGTAGGGATCTTCCTGTTTCCGCGTCTGTTAGGGAATGCATTCGGCGAACCTGAGCCGGGGGTTGAAACCCGCAGGTCCTGGCGGAACATGAGCATCACGGCACTTGTGTTGGTGACAAGCTTCGGAGTGGAAATCTGGGTCAATGCAAACGCAGGATTGTTGCTGCGGGCCGCTGCGTTTGTGTTCGCGCTCTCCAGTGTGAAATGGTTGCCGAAACCCGGATCACCGAAAGTTGGGACGCTGGCCAACGCGCTTCGAATCTGGTGCCTCCCGCTCGCGCTTGCCGGGTTGATCGCGCCGGCGTTCTTCTACTCGCGGCACATTGCGGTGGATCACCTGCTGTTTGTCAGCGGATTCGGGCTGGTTTGTCTGATCGCAGGAAGCCGGGTATTGTTCGGTCACAGCGGGCGGGTGGAACGGTTTGCCAACCGCTCTTGGACGGCGCGGATCATTGTTTTTGCCATCGTGCTCGCCGCGCTCACGCGTGTGTCCGCCGATTTTCTAACACGGGTGACGATTACTCACTACGAATACGCTGCGTGGTCATGGATTGCCGGAGCTTCATTGTGGGCGCTCTGGCATACGCCCCGCTTTTTCAAGAAGGATGATGACGAATGATGGGATCAGCTCAATTTGTGCCAGCACTCCCTATCAGATGCCTCAATCGATCACTACACTTAGCCGTTTTCTGTGGCGATCCGCGTGGAGCAAGCTCGACGAGAGAAACCAAATCGGCACCGCTCAGCAGCGGGTGATGGATGGATTCATGGCTTCAGGGCTCCGCGCAGGGCTTTGATCAGATCCTCGGGTTTCTCGCCAAGACCTTGCTGGCGATGGATGATGGTGCCGTCGGAGTCTAACAAGGTGATGACATTCGAGTGGGCGAAGTCTCCGCCCTCGATGGCCTTGAATTTCACGCCGAGCGCCACTGAGATCTCACGGGTATCATCGGCGCTGCCACGGACGGCATGCCAGCGGAGTGAATCGACTTTGTAGGTTTCGAGAAAGGCGGCGAGGGCTTCGGGTGTGTCTTTTTCAGGATCAATGGTGATAAAAACGAAATGGGTGGAGGTCTTTTCCGCGTCGCTGAGGCCACGTTCGATGGCCATCAGATCGGCCATGATGCGTGGGCAGGCGAACTGACATGAAGCATAACCCATGGCGAGCACGATGGGTTTTCCACGCAGCGAAGAGAGGCGGAACGGCTTTGCGGATTGGTCTGTCCATTCGTGTTCGAAATCGTAAATCGAGCCCTTCGCAGCTGCGGCGGCCTCCAGCTTGTGGCCTTCCGCCCCGGGAGCGGCTTTCTCGTCGCAGCACGAGTTTTTCTTTTCCGATTCGGCAGCGTGAAGGGACATCGCGAGTGCGATGAATGGGATGAGGTGGCGTTTCATGGTTGAGTCGGGGTGATATCTTTCGCACCGCGGAAACCGAGTAGGTCCACGGTGTAGGCTCCCTCCAAGCTGGAGCGGAACGCGTAGCGCATGAAAGCGGCGTAGTTGGCAATATCCTTCGCTGTGGCCGCACCGCCCGCACAGAACAGGCCGCGATTGAGGGATGCGTCGTCACGGGCCGCACCGGTGACCATTTGGTTGTTGAAATCTTCGACCCATTCCCAGGTCAGGCCGTGGAGCGCACGGACGCCGTGGACATCGGCTTCTGCGGTCTTGGGATCGGCCAAGGTGCCACGGTTCGGCTGGCCATACCATTTCAGGATTTTCGCGAGAAATGCCGGATCGGACGAGGCATCGGCGCGGGTGTCATCGGCGCGGGCGGCATATTCCCATTCATCTTCGGTGGGTAGGCGTTTGCCGACGCTTTTCAGATAAGCACGGGCGGCGAACCATGACACGCGAACCACCGGCGCGTCTGGCGGTGAATCTGGACCTAGCTCCAGATCACCTGCCCACTGGCGGAGGTAACCCTCGTCGGCGAAGAGGCGTTTCACATTCGAGCGCCGCCACTCGGGATGGTTGGTGACGAAGGAGAGAAACTGCGCGTTGGTGACCGGAGTCTGATCTAAAAGGAAGGCATCTACCTGCCGTGCTTTTTTGGTTTCGCCGAACATCGGAATGTAGCTGCCCGCAGGAATGGCGGACATGCTCGCCGGGATTTCCGCACCGCGCAGGGGCAGCGCGAGAATTCCCAACAGTAAGGCGATGGCTTTCATGGCGGCTATTTCTTTGCTTCGCGGATTTTCCGGACGGCGTCGGGTGTGACTTCGGTGCCATTGTTATCCCACTCGCTATAAACATAAGTAAGCACATTGGCGACTTCCTCGTCCATCAGGCCAAGGGAGGGCATGATGCTATTGTATTTGAGGTTGTTGACGCTTACCTCGCCCTTGAGACCGTTCAGCACCACATCGATGGCGCGGTTGACATCCGCGTTGAGGAAATCCGATTTGGCGAGCGGCGGGAAGGCCGCCGGGACACCGGTTCCGGTGGGTTGGTGACAGGCT
>JALOTR010000665.1 GCA_025457805.1 Akkermansiaceae bacterium
TGAGACCCTGGCGGTTTTCCACGGCGCGGACGAATTCGATGGCCTCGATCATCGAGTCATGTGTGCCGGTATCGAACCACGCATGACCACGGCCAAGGGTTTTGACATTGATGCGGCCTTGTTTGAGATAGGTCTCATTGACCGTGGTGATCTCCAATTCGCCGCGATGCGAAGGTTTGATTTCCTTGGCGATGCTGACCACATCCTCGTCGTAGAAATACAATCCGGTCACCGCCCAGTTCGACTTGGCCTTGAGGGGTTTTTCCTCGATGGAAATGGCCCGGTTTTCCGCATCGAATTCCACCACGCCGTAGCGCTCGGGATCGGGGACATGATAGCCGAAGATGGTGGCTCCGTGTTGCACCGCATCCGCCTCACGCAGCAAGGCAGGCAGGCCGTGGCCATAGAAAAGATTGTCGCCCAGGATGAGGCAGGACGGGTGGCCATCGAGGAAATCCTCGCCGATCAGGAAGGCCTGCGCGAGTCCGCCGGGATGCGGCTGGACTGCGTAGGAAACGGAAATTCCCCAATCCGAACCATCGCCTAACAAAGAACGGAACTGCGGCGCATCGTGCGGGGTGGTGATGATGAGGATGTCCCGGATGCCGGCGAGCAACAGCATGGACAGCGGGTAGTAAATCATCGGCTTGTCATAAATCGGCAGCAACTGCTTGCTGACGGCCTTGGTGACGGGGTAGAGCCGGGTACCGGATCCGCCCGCGAGGATGATTCCTTTGCGGTGTTTCATGATGATTTCTCAGGGCTTCACGTCCTGTTGCAGGGAAGTGAGACAGCGGTCCAGCGCGTCTGTCCAGAACGGAATCTCAAGGCCGAATTCCGCGATGGTCCCGCTCAGGTCGAGCACGCTCCACGCCGGCCGCGAGGCGGGTGTGGGGTAGGCGCTGGCAGGGATCGGGCTCACGGTAGGGCGGCGACCGCCGGATTTTTCCACCCAAGCGAAAATGGCGGAGGCAAACTCAAACCAAGTCGTGGGTCCCTGATTGCTGAAATGATGGATGCCGGGGCGGAACTTGCGGCCGGCTAGGATTTCCAGGGCGATTTTCACCAAGGCATCCGCCAGATCCGGGGCATAGGTCGGGCAGCCGTGTTGATCGCCCACGATATTGAGGGCATCGCGATCCGCGCCGAGGCGGAGCATGGTTTTGACGAAATTGTTCCCCCATGGGCTAAAGACCCAGCTCGTGCGGAAGATGTAGGAATCCGCATGGGCAGACATCACCGCCCACTCGCCGGCCAACTTGCTGCGGCCGTAGGCATTGACCGGGCCGGTGGGGTCGTTTTCCCGCCATGGGGTGTCGCCTTCGCCGGAGAATACGTAGTCAGTGGAAATGTGGAAAAATGGAATACCAGCCGCCGCGCAATGCAGCGCCAAACGATGGGGCCCGAGCGCATTGCCCTCAAAGGCGAGTTTCTCCTCGCTCTCCGCCTTGTCCACGGCGGTGTAGGCGGCGGCGTTGATGACGAGTGCGGGCTTGTATGTTTCGAACGCCCGCCCGACTGCCGCGACGTCGGCGATATCGGCCGTGGCGCGGTCGAGAACGATGATTTCAGCAGCATCCGTCCGGGCGGCGCATTCCGCGAGCGAGCGACCGAGTTGGCCGCCCCCGCCGAAGACGAGGATGCGCGGCTTGGGGGAAATTTCCTGCGACATGGCGCTTACTGTTTGAGGCCAAGGCGCTCACCGGAGTAGGTGCCATCGAGGATCGGCTGCCACCACTCGGCGTTGGCGAGATACCAACGCACGGTTTTCTCGATGCCGCTGTCGAAATTTTCCTCCGCCTTCCAGCCGAGTTCGGTTTCCAGCTTGGTGGCATCGATGGCGTAGCGGGCATCGTGGCCGGGGCGGTCGGTGACGTAGGTGATGAGCGATTCGTGGCCGCCTTCGATGGGATTGGGCGAAAGTTGATCCATCAGTTGGCAAATCCGGCGCACGACCTCGATGTTCTGGCGCTCGTTGCGACCGCCGACGTTGTATTTTTCGCCGAGGCGGCCGCTGCTCCAAATGGTCCAAAGCGCCTTCGCATGATCATCCACGAAGAGCCAATCGCGGATGTTGTCGCCCTTGCCATAGACGGGCAGCGGGCGGTGGCGGTAGCAGTTGAGGATGATGAGCGGGATGAGTTTTTCCGGGAAATGGAAAGGGCCGTAGTTGTTCGAGCAGTTCGAAATCACGGCGGGGAAACCATAAGTCCGGTGCCAGGCGGTGACCAAGTGGTCGGAGCCGGCCTTGGATGCGGAGTAGGGCGATGAGGGATCGTAGGGAGTCGTTTCCTCGAACAATCCTTCGTCCCCTAGCGAGCCATAAACTTCGTCTGTGGAAACATGCAGGAAACGGAATGCCGCTTTTTTCCCAGCCTCCAGCGCCGACCAGTAAGCGCGTGCTGCTTCGAGCAAACGGAAGGTGCCCATCAGGTTGGTCTCGATGAAGGCGGCCGCACCATCGATGGACCGGTCCACATGGGATTCGGCAGCCAAATGGAGCACGCCATCGGGTTGGAATTCATCAAACACCGCCTTCAGCCCCGCGCCATCGCAGATGTCCACCTGGCGGAAATGGTAGTCGGGCGAATCGGCAATTTCGTTCAACGAAGCCTGATTGGCCGCATAAGTGAGCTTGTCCACATTGATCACCTCGGCAAGGCCGGAGCGGACGAGATGACGGCAAAGCGCGGATCCGATGAATCCGGATCCTCCCGTGACG
>JALOTR010000666.1 GCA_025457805.1 Akkermansiaceae bacterium
AGCCACGCGCCGATCATGCTGACGGCGCTGGCGAATCACAAACACGTCTATGGCCAGAAGCCTTTGGTGCACCAGCTTGAGGAATTGGTGATGATGGAAAAGGCCATCGCCGCCCGACCCGATCTTGTCACCCAAGTGGGCAATCAGCGCATGGCGAATGCGGGTCGGCGCGCGGCAGTGGAAATCCTGCGTCAGGGCATGCTTGGAAAAGCCGTGGAGGCCTACGCGTGGGTGAACTCACCGAACGAGCGCGATTATTTCAACCTGGATCGCACGATCGGCGCGCCCGTGGCTCCGCCGTCCCATCTCGATTGGAACCTGTGGTTGTGCGCCTGCGAGAACACTCCCTATCACGACGGCATCGCGCCGATCGTGTGGCGGTCATGGTGGAACTATGGCAGCAACGGTTTGGGCGACTGGGGTTGTCACGTGTTGGATGTGGTGATGTTGGGTCTTGAGGAACTGGTTTCCCCGATTGCCGTGCAGACGCATTGTGTGCATTCGCCGAATCCGGAATTCCACAGCCATCCTTGCCACTCGACGATTACCTATGCGGTCAATTCCGATAAATTCGCCCGCAAGCAATTCGCGATTCATTACAGTGATTCCGCGCAGGCTCCATCGCGAGCGGCGCTGGGACTTCCGCCGGGGAAATTTCCTGACAAGAACATGACCGTGGTCGTTTGTGAGGGAGGAGTTCTCTGTCTCACTGCGGATGGTCGTTTGGAAGTCTGGAGGGATGGAAAAATGGAATCCGGCTTGAAAATGCCGGGTCTGCCGGAGTTTCCGCGCATGAATCATTGGCATGCGTGGGTGGACAACTGCATTGGCATCAAGACCGAATTGAGCAGCCCCTTCAAGGATGCCGTGCGCATGACCGAGGCCACGCTGCTTGCGGTGAAGGCGACGCGTTACCCCGGAGAGGAACTGCGATGGGACAAATCCTCGCTCACTTTCACCAATCACGCCGAAGCCAGCCAAACGATTGTCCGGCGGAAATATCGTGAAGGTTTCGCGCCGCCTGAGGTGGTGTGAGGAAACGGCCAGTCACGAATCCGGGTTGAACATGCCGCCATAGCCCGGGCGGTAGAGATGAAATCCGAGGATGGGAGCCATCGCGGTGATGTGTTTGTCCACGGCATAAACGCTGCATCCGGATTCCACAGCGATGGTGCCGATGAGCACATCGTTCCATGGGGCGGTGAGTCCTTTTTGTTTGAGCAGGGAAAAATTCAAAGCTGCTTTCCGCCAGATCTTCTGGTCGCTGCGGATGTAGGGGAGAATGTTGCACCACGCTTGGAGCCGTTCCCGTTCCGCCGGGCGGGCCCCGCCGAGATATTCCATTTCCACGGGTCCGCACATGGCGGCTTCGAAGGCATCCAAGAGACCACGGACCGCGAGTTTCACCGCCGGGTCACCATCCTTGCGGTGGAGTTCGATCCACGCGCTTGTGTCCACCAGAACCATGGTCTCAGCGGTCGAAATCCTCGATTTGGTCGTTGGTCATTGGATAATCTCCGAATTCCCCTTCCATTACCTTGCGGCCGAATTCGCGGGCCATCTGGCGGCGCACGAATTCCCGCGCAGCCTTGACCACGGCTGGACCTTTCTTGGTTTCTCCAGTCAGGCGCATGGCGTCCGCCAGGATTTCATCGTCGATGTCGATTGTGATTTTCATGCCCTAAGAATCCCGGAAAATAATATTTTTGCAATCAGAAAATAATACTTTTCCGGATTCCAACTCAATATTTCCGCCAAGCCGTCGGGAAAAACAGCACCAGCAGGGCAAACAACTCCAGCCTCCCGAGGATCATCAGCCAGCCCAGAAACACCTGGGTCGCCTCGCGCAGATGGCCGAAGTTTTCCGTGGGTCCCACCGCGCCGAAGCCTGGGCCGATGTTGGAAATCGTGGCCAGCACAGCGCCCACACAGGTCTCCATCGAGATGTCCGTGCCGGCTTCCAGAAAGCCCACCACGGCGGTCGAGATCACGCAAATGATGAGATACATCGTGATGAAAAACATCGTCCGGGCCCGGGCTTCGTCGTTGATGGTATTGCCGTTGACGGTGAGGGGAAAAACGAGGTTCGGCCGGAAGGCGCGGATGATTTCGTGGCGGGCGGATTTCGCGAAAACCATCAGGCGTCCGATCTTGAGACCGCCGGCGGTGGAGCCGGCGCAGCCACCCATGAGCATGAGCATGGCGAGCAGCACCTTCGACCAAGCGGGCCAGAGTTCGTAATCCGCCGTGCCGAATCCGCTGGTGGACACGATCGTAATCACGATGAACACCGCATCGCGGAGCGCCTGGATGAATTCCGCCTCGCCCGTGAATGCCCGGCCGCCGGCGATCATCAGGATGAAGAGCGCGCAGATGCCGATCAGCCATTTGGCATCCTCCTCCTCGCGCAGGCGTCGCCAGTTCTTCCGCAGCACCACCACAAAGAGCAGGAAGTTCAAACTGCACAACAACATGAAAAGGGCGATCCACAACTCGATGAGCCAGCCATTTCCCCAGCTCGAATAGTAGCCGACGCTCTTGTTGTGTGTGCTGAATCCGCCGGTGGAAACGGCCGCCATCGTGTGGCAGATCGAGTTGAACCACGACAATCCCATCGCTCGCAGACCAATGGCGCAAGCCCCTGTGAGGCACAGGTAAATCCTCAACAGCGTGAGCGAAGTATCGTGAATCCGGGCATTTCCCGCCTCACCGCTGC
>JALOTR010000667.1 GCA_025457805.1 Akkermansiaceae bacterium
CCATCACCTTTGGCATCGGCCTCGCACTGGTTTCGGCGGAGGAAACGGGGAATAGCGTTCCGCCGCCAACCCAGCCGAGCGAAAGCGCCCGTGCGGCCCTCCCGCCGCCCATCGTGCGGATGCCCAGCGCCCCCAAGGCCTGGCTCGGACTGGAAGTGTCCAAACCAGACGAAACCATCACTTCCCACATCCCGGCCCTGCCACCGGGCGTCGGCTTCGTCGTCCGTGGCATCACGGAAAACGGCCCCGCCGCCGCCGCTGGCCTCGAAGATTTCGACGTGATCTGGAAGCTCAACGAGCAATTGCTCGTCAACGAGGGCCAACTCGCCGCTCTCCTCCGCCTTTCCAACCCGGGCGATGAAATTTCTATCTCCGGCTTCCGCGGCGGCAAGGCCATCGAGGTGAAACTCAAGCTCGGCGTGGCTCCGCCCTCGAAACGCAGGTTTCCCGGCGATCTCGTGGACGCCGCCATCCTTCCCGGCGAATGCGGCGGACCGATGCGCGTGATCAATGTTTCGGAAAAACTCGCCTCCTACTCCACCGAGGAAGGCCGCGCGGAAGTCCGAAGGGACGGCCAAGCCTACAAAGTGCTCATCAAGGATCCGGACGAAAATGTCATCTTCGAAGGCGAAATCCCAGCCGATGGCAACCTCGACAAAATCCCCGAGGACTGGCGCCGCCGGGTCCATGCCCTGCGCCGCGGACTCGATCACGCGCTCGACGGCCGCATGATGCCCACCCGCCAGCCCCGCCCCCGGGTGGTGCCTCCGGCAGAGCCAAAACCTTGATATCCGCGAACTTGAAAGATTTCTTCAGGGATTGCCTTGCGTTTTCCGAGTCGGCTTCCCATCTTTCGCCCCATGCATCCTGACGTGGCGAAGCTGGTTGAAGCCGGCCGCATTCCTAAACCTGTCGGCGAGCGCCTCTCCCAGTTGGCTCCCGGAAATTTCTGTATTCATAAATCCTTCGGCGCCGGCAAGGTAGTCGATTGGGATCTGCCCGGAAAGAAGGTCATCATCGACTTCGAAAAATCCACCGGCCAGACCATGGAATTGCAATTTGCCTTCCAGAAAACCGAGTGGATCGCGGGCGATGATTTCCGCGCCAAAAAGATCGAGCAACTGGAAGAACTCCGCACCCTCTCGAAAAGCGATCCCATCGCCCTCATCGTCCACCTCCTGCAAAGCCACGGCGGCAGCATGACCGGCGATGCTCTCGAAAAGGAACTCTGCGGAGCCGTCATCCCCGAGCCCACCTTCAAGAAGTGGTGGGACTCCGCCAAAAAAGCCCTTCGCGAAAGCCGCCTCGCCGTCGTCCCGCAAAAACGCACTGAAGCCATCGTCCTCCGCAGTGGCGACCGCAGCCCGGCCCAAGCGCTCGTCGCCGATTTCGAAGCTGCCCGCGACATCAAGGGCATGATCCGCGCCCTCGAAGCCATCGCCGCCGACATCGGTGCCTTTGAAAATGATTCGGATGCCCTCAAGCGCCTCCTCGCCGATATCGACGAAGGCGCGAAAAAAGCCGCCCGCGTTCAGCTCGGCCAAGCCCTCCAACTCGTTGCCGCCCGCGATGAAGTCATCGGCTCCTCCAAGGCGCTCGAACTCGATCCCACCGCCGTCCGCCTCTCCGACCTGCTGCTTTCCGCCGATCCGGTGAAACTCGCGGAAGAAGCCGGTGCCCTGCCATCCGGCCGCCAGCGCGCCGTTTACGAAGCCTTCCCCGATGCCTTCGGTGAGGTTTGGGTGGAAAAAATCGTCCGCGTCTTCGACAAGGTCGGTGCCCGCGGTGTCACGGAAATCGCCCGCATCCTTCTCGACCGTGGCGAACTCCCCGCACTGGTCAACCACCTCCGCTCCACCATCGCCCGCCGTGCCCTCGGCACCGATGCCCTCATCTGGGTTTGCCGCGAGCGCAAAACCGCCGCCACTGAAGTCTTCAGCCCGGACGTGGGTGCCTCCATCCTCAACTTGCTGGAAAACGACCACCTTTCCGATGGCCCCCGCAAGACCTCGCGCCTGCAAAGCCTGCTCGGTGATGACAAAACTCTGCTCACCGACCTCGTCGGCATCATGGACATCAACGAGGCTCGCAATTTCTCGCGCCGCCTGCTCGATTGCCCGGTCTTCGCCGAACTCGAGAAAAAATCCCTGATGGCCCGCATCATCAAGGCCCGCCCGGAAACCGCCGAACTCGTCAATGGCAGCAACGCCAAGCGCCCGGAAGAAGCATTGCTCGTCTCGTGGGAAAGCCTCGAAAAGAAAAAGGCCGAACTCGACGACATCATCCGCAACAAGATCCCGCAGAACCTTCAGGACGTCAAAATCGCCCGCTCCTACGGCGACCTTCGCGAGAACTTCGAATACAAGTCCGCCAAGGACATGGAAAAATACCTCGCCCATCGCCGCAACGCGCTGGACAAGGAAATCCACGCCGCCCGTGGCACTGATTTCAAAGGCTCGGATGCCGCCAAGATCAACATCGGCACCATCGTCACCCTCATCGATAAGACTGGCGCGGAAGTCGAAATGACCCTGCTCGGTGCATGGGATTCGGATCCGGAAAAACGCATTGTTTCCTACCTCTCGGAAGTCGGCAAAGCCCTCATCGGCCGCGCCCCCGGCGAGACCGTCCAAGTCCGCGATCAAATCACCGAGACGATGCAGGAACTCACCGTCAAATCCATCCGGCCGTTCAATCCCTAAGACAGAAGAC
>JALOTR010000041.1 GCA_025457805.1 Akkermansiaceae bacterium
ATCCTTGCCAATACCAAGTTCAAGGCCCGGAACAATACCAGTGTAGGACTCCCCGGTGTCGTCAAAAACGAGACCGCCGCCACCTTCGAGCTTAATGGCCAGGCCATCCGCGACATCTACGATGAGTATCAGAAGGCCGCCCAACCCCACGCCCCCTTCCTCAACGACTTCGAAGAGGAAATGAAACACTGGGTCACGCAGACCTTCGACAACGACGAGCACCGCCTCGTCCTCTTTATCGACGATCTCGACCGCTGCCTGCCGGAAGTAGCCCTAGAAGTCCTCGAAGCCCTCAAGCTTTACCTCAATATCCCCGGCCTCCTCTTCGTCGCCGGGCTGGACGATCACGTCATCAGCCAGGTCATCGTAGGCCACTACAGCAAGCACAGCGTGGACGCGGACAAGGCCCGCCATTACCTCGCCAAGATCTTCCAAGTCGAGTACCACATGGAGCCCTCCGATACGAAGGCTTCCGGCTTTCTGGATAAGCGTATCTCCGAACTCAACAAACTCACCGATGGCATCTGGAACCGCAGCCTCCCGGATGAAATATCCACCACAGACGATGCCCTCCGTAGCTACCGTCCCGCCGTAGAAAAGGCCCTCCGCGACCTTGGCTCCAGCAATCCCCGCGAGTTCACCCGCCTACTCAATTCCCTTCTCGTCCGCGCCGTCGCCGCCCGCGAGATGCCGGTCAAGACCGAGGGCAGCACCGAGGAACTCCGCTTTGCCCAAGGAGCGCAGATCTTCCTCATCGAGCGTATCCTCATCCGGCACCTCGACCTTGGCGCTGCCCGGCGGAATCCCCTCCTCAATAGCTCCTTCTGCCACTGGCTGGAGAAACTCTCCGCCACCCGCCGTGATCATCCGGGGTTGGAAAACATCCTTGCCACCCGCCTACCCGGAGAATCAGTAGGGAAAGGTATGCCAACCCCACCCGACAAGGAGCCACGCTACATCCCGGAATTTCAAGAGATCGAAGAACTCGCCGGGAGAATTCCCCACGCTCCGGAAGCCCTCCGCGTCCTCAATCAGCAGGCATGGGATCTCCTCCTCATTCCCTTCGATCCCACCATCGCCGCCGCCACCGCCACTACCCAAGCCCTCCCCAGTCTTGAGAAAGGCCAAGATCCAGACTCCTTCGAAATCATCGAAGCCGATATCCGCGACCAACTCGGTCTCCCCGAAGGCCCGATAAGCGATGAGGACCTCAAGAAAGTCACTGAACTCCACCTTACCTTTAGCAAAGTGAGCGACCTCACCCCGCTCAAGAGCCTCACCAGCCTCCGAGAGCTAAGTCTTCGCGGCACGCAAGTGAGCGACCTTACCGCGCTCAAGAGTCTCACCAGCCTCCAAGTGCTTGATCTCGACGGCACGCAAGTGAGCGACTTTACAGTACTCAAAAGGCTCACCAGCCTTCAAGTGCTTTACCTCGGTGGCACCGATATCAGAGATCTCACTGACTTGGAAGGTTTGAGCGACATTCAGAAGCTCGATCTTGGCCACACCCGAGTGAGCGATCTTTCGGTACTCAGGCATTTGGGTGCGTTACGAGTGCTCGATGTTAAAGAAACTCCGGTGATTGATCTAGAACCGCTGGAGCACCTGTATGAAATGGTCAGACTCGATTTGCGAGGATGCCATGCTTTCGATCTTTCGCCGTTAAGAGAACTTTGCTCGCTCGAACGTTTGGATACGAGAGGTAACCAAATTCGTAGTCTTCAGCCCCTTGAAAAACTCACGGAATTGCATCATTTGGGCCTCAACGACACGACCGTCTCAGAAATCGCGCCGATTCAAAACCTTGTAAACCTAAAGAATCTCTATTTGGCGAGAACAGGTGTGATCGACCTGAAGCCCCTCCAAGGTTTGACTGCTCTAGGGAACTTGATTCTTGATTCGACCAAGGTTGCTGACCTCTCGCCACTCTATGGGCTCAAAGACTGCCTACGAACACTCAGTCTAAAGATGACGCCTGCTTCGCGGGATGTAGCGGCAATAAAAGAATTAAGGGAAGCCCTACCACATACCCAGATCAGCATATAAGCTGCCTAAACCACCCATCACCTGCAAACCAATCTCCCCTCGAAATTCCAAACTCCCCGGTTCTCTCTGATCCCACGCTGAACGCTTCCATCAGCGGTCCTTGCTGGCGTTAAGGGTCGGGGCGGGGAAGAATGGAGATTGACGACCGGTCACGAGCGCCATACTCAGGGGATGCAAGGTAAGAGAGACTTCAGTTTCTAACAGAAAAAATTCTCCAACATCTGCCCTTTTTGCAGCCACGGGAGCTTCCCCAAAAACCAAAGTAATGAAAAAACCCTTCGTTCGGCGGAACTGTGTACGCGTCATTTCCGGCGGCTTTGTGATGGTGGGCCTGTTGGCCCCAATTCTGGCGGATCGCGTTCTGGCGGATGGAACGGATTCAGCGCCGCTCTTGCAACTCGCATCGGGATTGCCGGGCATGCAGGTGCGCCTGAGTTGGCCGGGCCAGACGGGCGTGCGTTATGCGATCGAAAAATCCACCACGCTTGCGGGCGGCGGAGCAGGTGGTTGGGCGCAGGTTGCCTTGGTGGAAGCAAACGGGCCGGATGCCTTCTGGCTCGATCCGGTGCGGACTACCGAAAAAGCATTTTATCGGATCGTCCAACCGCAGCCGGACGTTTTCTCGATCTCTCCGCCGCTGGTCTCGACGACAGGCGGCACTCTTGTGATCCAAGGCCAGCTGATTCCTCCCGGCAGTTCGCTGGTTTTGTCCATCGCCGGTCAAGCGGATGTCATCGTGGCGCTGGTCGAGGATCCGGCGCATCCGGGCACCTGGATCGCCACGCTGCTGGGAGCCTCGCTTCCAGGCGGCGTAGTGATTTCCGCCCGCGTGGTGGATTCGAGCGGAGCCACGCTGGTTCAGATCGGTCAGCAAATCACGGTGACTGCGACGGGACTGGCGCTCGATTCACCGCCATCGCTGCCGCCCGCTGCGCCAATGGCCGCGCGGCGCAAAAAACTTCCTCCGAGCCTTTTTGCTCACAATGTGATGCAGCGACTCCAACTGCCCGCATCGGGACTCGCCGGGGTTAATGACGACAGCGATTTCTCCCCACTCGGCATGGCGATCAACGAAAAGGGCCTGCCAGTGGAGAAAAAAATCAAGAAAACCAACACGCCGAAAAGGCCAGCGGGTGGCGGGACCGGCGATGATGAAAGCGACCCCGGCTTTTCTGATAGCTCAGTCATCGCATCGTTCCTGAGCCGGAAGGGCTATCAATATTACAAAGCGCAGAGCGACATGTCGCAGGCTCAGACACAGAATAATCCGTATTTCAAGAACAATGCCCCATCGGGGGAAATGGTACCGATGAGCCGAGGGCCAAAGCACCCGGATCTCATGAAGCGTGAAATGGGACCGGGTGCCATCACCCCTGCTCCTTCGGGTCTGCCGGGTGAGGTCTCTTTCCAAGTGTGCGCGCTTTCTCTCGCAGTTCCGGCCGGGCCACCACTCGAAATGGTGCATACCTATCGCTCGATGGTTGGCAATGGCACGGCGATGTCTCATTGGGAAAATTGTTATGATATATCCATTTCACCGATTCCGCTGACCTCAGGCTCCAATGCTGCGCAAGTCAGAATCGATGACGGCGGCGGACGTTCTGATATCTTCCACCGCCAGGCCGACGGCACCTACCGTTGTGACGGCATGTTCCGCGAAGGTCGCTTCGATGGCGACGTATTCACCCTGACATTCGCCGACAAGGGCACCTGGGTTTTCAATCCCCTGAGTCACCCGACGGCGGGCGGGAAAGTCCTCAGAATCGTGGATCGCAACAACTTGGCGCTCGTTTGCGATCATGATCCGTCAGGAAGACTCGCGAGCGTGAGCAGCCAGTTCGGCCAGAGCATGACACTGTCCTATGGCCCGACTGGCGCGCTGAGCCAGGTTTCCGATCAACGCGGCCGCTTCGTTTCCTATGCCTACTACAAAGCAGGTGATACCGGTGGCAATGCAGGCGATTTGAAAGGAATTTCCTGTCCTCGTGTCAATGGCTCGCCCCCTGTCGCCGGTCCCACGACCTTCACTTATACGACTGGCAATTCCGATCCCGAGTTGAATGGAAACCTGCTTTCCATCACCGATGGCGCGGGCCGTGAACTCGAGTCTTTCACTTATTCCGCGACTGCCAGTCCAACGGACATCGACTATGATACCTGCGCCAGCCACATGCGGAACAAAACCGGCCACGTCACACTCAACCGTCGTGAAATCCGCCCGCCGGGTTCATCTCCGGGGAGCGTTTACACGGTGTTCGAAGTGGATGAAGTGGGTCGTCTAACGGAAATTGATTTCGATGCGCTCCACCGCGAAGTCGCGGTGCGTGAGTACACCGGATTCTGCACTCCGGATGTGCCGGTGACCTCATCGTCCAACCGCCCCACAGGAAAACTCCACGTCAGCGATCCGGACTATTTCGAAACCACCTGCGCCTACAATGCGGACAGTTGTTGCACGCGCATCACCCGGCCGGATGGCAGCCAGGAGCTGACCACCTACGATCGCGATTTCCGGAAAAACTGCCCGGTCCGCGAACGCGCCAACCCACGGATGATGACACTACGGACGTCCGGCGGGGAAATGCGGACGGTGACCTGCGACTATCTATCAGATTTCGGCACGCCGGAATGCCGTAATCAAGGCACTCCGATCAAAGGAATCAGCGTCAAGGGTGGTCGGAATCCCGGCGGAAACATCGTAGAGCCCACTGACAAAGGATGGGATGGCTCTGTCAAAGGGAAGAAAGTCGGCTTCCCGCCAATCAAAACTCCCGATATGGATGCGGACAATGACGGCGTTGAATTGCTGAAAAAAGAAGAAGGCGGCCGGCACACGCCGTTTCATAACAAATACCGCCCGCAATTCCGCAGTTCCGCCATCGGTGGAATCACCGGCGGAGTGATCGCGGCGATCGTGTTGGCAGGACCATCGGCTTCGGACTATTATGACAATGATTGCGATGGTTTGGCGGAGCGCAAAGGCTGGGATGGCTCGATCAAAGGCATAGGCTGTGTGACCCGGATGGTCAGCGCCTATGGACAGATCACCACTTGCGATTACGATATCCACGGAAATCTCAACGCAACACTCAGTCCGGTGCCCGGCAGCGGCACCACCTATCAATACAACGCTCTCGGACAAGTCACAACCTGCACCGTGCTTAACGGAACGTCCCCGTCGTTCAGCAGCACTTGTGTTTACAACCCGACGAGCAGTTTCCTGAGCAGCGTCGTGGAAGACAGTGGAGGATTGAATCTGACAACTTCCTTTGAGCGCGACGATTTCAACCGCGTTTCGCGCTGCGTGGAACCGAATGGCAGCGATTGGCTTTATGGTTATAATGCCTTGGACACCTGCACCCAAATCCAATCACCGCCCGGCCCCGGCCGCATTTCGATGAACATGACTGTCGATGGCGCAGGCCGCATGGCACGTTGCGATCTCGATCATCGTGGAGCGGATGGTTCACTGGATTCATCAAACCCCGTCTATAGCACATTCTTCGTGCGGGACAGTCGGGCGAATCTTGTGCAAGTCGCTACAGAAGACCGTCCGGTCAGTTCTCCGCCCTCTGCCCTTGCGCCTGCAGCGTCCGATCTCGCAAGTTATGATGTGTGTGACATCACCCTGAACAACGCGGGTGAAATCATCCGCGTCAGCACTCCCGCTGCCTGCCGCGGCCAAGCGACCGATCTTGCCTGTGATTTCACCTACAACGAACGCGGGCTGCTGGACCGCTGCATCGAAGGTGGCCTCGGCACCCAAGGCGCTGTCACGACGGAGTATCAATACAACTCGGTGAGATCGGTGGTTCGCTGCACCACCATCCTCTCCGGCCTTCCGAGCCCGGCATCCATTTATGCTTATGATGGTTTCCACCGCCCATTGTCAGAGACGGATCCCATGGGAAATGTGGTGGAGTATGCTTATGGAAACGATGGCTCTATCGTCACATCGGTTTATGGCGAACTGAATGACCAAGTGGGCTCGGGTCAGAATGTGTTGTTATCCAGATACTCCAGCCGGAAGAGAGTGGAGGTCCTGAAATCGAATCGTTCCGCGTCAGGCGCTTCCCAACTGGCCGATAAGTCTAGCATGGGTGAATTGAGTTCGGCATTTTTCACTGTGGAAACCGAAGATGATACCATCACCGTCGAGCGTTTTGCTTCGGGATCGACGGCTCCTCCCACCACCGAGGTTACCGTGATGGATCGTTCTCCCGCCGGGCTCATCCAACAGATCCGTTGCAATGGGGATATCCTCGCGAACATCAGCTATGACAGCGCCGGACGTTCGAACGCCTGCTGGAACGGAGCCTGTGCCCGCACCGTGACGCGCGATGCCAACGGAAAGATCTTCCTCTGCGGAGACACCGACCATTTTAGCGCCCCCGGCAGCCCTGGAAAGACTTTCACCATTACCCGCTCGTTCGATGCGATCGGTCGTTGCACCCAAGTCACCGATGGCGTTGGAAACACCTCGCATTTCGCCTACGACTCCTTGTCGCGTTGTGTCTCTCAAACCCAGCCTGGCGGCTTGGTCATCCATACAGCGTTCGATGGCACTTCCACCGCAGGTGCATTCAGCTCGCAGGTTTCCGCGGATTTTAATGGCGACGGGAGCCTGGAAATCATCGGCTCCTCGCTCGTGCGTTGCGGCGAACTTGTAAGCACTGCCAATCCCAATGGTTATCTGACGAGTTATGCGAATGATGCTCTTGGCCGGCTGGTGCGTTGTGATCGACCGGACGGCACTTTCGAAACCTGTTCCTACAACGGCCTCGGCATCCGGGCGCAGGGAACTTTCTCGGACGGTAGCGTGGAAAGCCGAGTTTGCGATCTCAATGGCCGCCTCACTTCGGTCGAGTGGTCGAATGTCCCGGCCAGTGTGGTTGCAGTGGATCCCAAGACCTTCCAATACGACGGCCTCGGCAATTGGGTGAGTTGCATTCAAGGAGCCTCTACCGTCACCGCCACCTATGACTCCTGTGGGGACCAAACCAGCGAGACGCAGAATGGACTCACTGTCAGCAGAACCTTCAATCATCGTGGCCGAACCGGCATCACCTATCCGGATGGGAAAAGATTTCAGGAAACCCGCAATGCCTTCGGGGAACTTCTTTCCATTTCCGGAGTCACTCCTACCGGCACGGTGATTTCGCCACCCGTGGTCAGTCATGATTATCTCGGCCATCAGGTGTGCCGCACGGTTCAACGCAACGGCGTGACGACCGTTCTCAGCCATCGTGCCGACGGCGAAACCAGCCCCGCGGGTGCTGAGGATTTTTCCTTTGGTTCCTGCGTTCGTGAAACGATCACCGACTCGGCGCTCACCGTTCTTTCGGATACCCTCATCAGCCGCGATGCGAACCAGCGCGTGGGCCGTTGCGAGCAGGGATTTGTTGCGCAAGGGCTGGAAAAATCCCGGATCAAGGTCACGTTCCGCGATGTGCCCGGGAATGTGGGCAGTTGTGTGATCAGTCGCAAGGAATCCGCCACTTCACCGCCGGTGGTCGAGAGTTCGGTGAGTTATGTTTATACCTTGGAAGCCCGCAAACGGATTTCGGAAAGCCGGAATGGCGTCACGGGCAGCTACACCCAGGACTCCGCGCTTCCACCCGGCGATCTTCAGATGGGCCAATATTCCACCTGGCCTGGCGGTTCGCTGAGCTGGGATGGCAATGGCAACATCGCAACATTCCAAAAAGGCAGCGAACAACTGACCTTCGTGCATGATGTGGAAGGCAGGCTGGTTTCGGTTGGCGATTCCGTGGGCGAGGTGGTGAGTTATGCCTATGATGCACACAGCCGCCGGACGGCGAGGACCGGTCGCAATCCCCAAACCGGCCGGGAGATCCAAGTCATGATCTACGATGGCCCGGATTGCATCCAGGAACTCGATGCCAGCAACATCGCCGATATGACTTTCGTCAGCGCCGATGGCATCCGCCAATGCATCTCCACCCGCAATGGCACGATTTACTATCCACACGGCGGAGGAGCTTCCTCCGAACTCCGCTGGAAAGCCCCCGAGCTGAACAGCAATTCGGATCGGGTGTCCGTCATCACCAGTGCCGCCGGAGCCGTTGTCGAACGCCTCGATTGCGATGATGCGGGCAAACCGATTTTCCTCACCACCGAAGGCACACCATCCGGTGCGGTCCGTTCGGTCATCGGCTTGCGCTGGATGACTGCGGAATCCAATTGGGAACCGGAGATCGGCATGTTTGCGGGCCCGCGCGGATTCCACAGCCCGGATCTCGGCAACCATGTTTCGAGTCACAAAACCAAGGAGGCTGAAGCGGTGAAAAAGAAGGAATATGTCGGCCACGTCACGCTGATGAAATGATGGTCTCATCACCGGGCGCGACCTGTCATTCATTCCGCACCATCCTTTTCCTCGCGCTGTGCGGTAACCGCTAGGCTGACGGAAGCACCGTGCCTAAGTCCACAGCTATTTGTATCTTGACGCCCCATGCCCGGACGCATAGAAGCCACATTATCACAGAAATCCATCAGCTTGGCTGTTATAGGATTTTTCAGGTAGTTTGAAAACCCCATACCTCCCCATGAAATCACACTCCGCATTTGGATGTGGCCGCGTTGCCGTTTTGGCCATGTGGCTCGGTTGCCAGTATTTGATCCCATCCGCCCGGGCGGATGAGGGCAGCGCACCGCCCTTGATCGAGTTCGCTCTGGGTCTGCCGGGCACGCAGGCGGTACTCAGCTGGTCGGGTGAACTCGGCGCACGCTATCATGTGGAGAAATCCACGGATCTGGGCGCAGCCGCCGGCGGCGGAGGAGGATGGACACGGGTGGCCTTCGTGGAAGCGACGGGACCCATGGTCGAGTGGCGCGATCCACAAGCGGTGACGCAGCGCTGTTTCTACCGCGTCACCCAGCCACAGGCCGAGGTGTTTTCGATCCAGCCGCCGGTGCTCTCTGCGGACGGTGGGACTTTGATGGTGCAAGGACAGCGCCTGCCCTCGGGGGCGATGCTGGAATTGCGGGATGCGGATGGCAATCTGGTGGCCAGTTTTCCCTTGATTGAGGAAATCGGCGGTCGCTGGCGGGTGGAGGTGACAGGGGGATTCACTCCAGGGGATTGGTTGACGGCCAGCGTGGTGGGTGTGGGGATCCTTCCGACGGGCTCGACGGTGCCGCTGTCGGTTACTCTAAGCGGATACTCCGTCGATGCTCCGGCTTCGATGCCATCGGCGGCCCCTCTCTCACTCGGCGCTTCCAAACCGGTTCCGGGGATCGGTGTCATCGTAAAAAAACATCCGCCAAATAAATCCAGTTTAGGGTATACGACTTCCAATGGATTTTGGAATGACTGGAACGATATACTTATCAATGGCGATTCTGGCTCATCAATGTTGGCCGGCTTCGCCTCGAAGAAAAGCTATGATTTTTACTCAGCAAGATCGGACTCGGGTTCCAGAGTGGCGTTTGGCATGAACGACGATGCCGACTTCGTAGCAGCAGGTCCGGAGGATGATAGCGATTTGCTGACGGCTCCCAGTGATGATTGCGATGATGGGAACGACATTTTCTCTGCGGTGGCGAAAGGCAAGAAAAGCGGCGATCGGATTTCACTCGTGGGATTTGGTTCTTTTTCGGTTTCCAATCGCATCTCTCCTCCCACCTCTGGCCTGCCGGGCGAAGTTTCGTTTCATTTCGATGCCCTCTCATTGCCCTGCCCCGCCGGTCCTCGGCTGGCTTGGATAATGACCTATCGCTCCGCCGCCCCGGTCTCGTCCGGTCACGGGCCGCAATGGGATTTCAGTTATAACATATCCATCGAGCCCCAACCCTCGACAGCTGGCTCTTCCGCGCCGCGGGTAGTGGTGCGCGATGGCAGCGGACGCGCCGACGTGTTTCACCGCCAGGCGGACGGGACCTATCGCTGCGATGGTTTGTTCCGGCAGGGGAAATTCGCGGGAGATACATTCACGCTCACCTTTGCGGATCAGGGAAAATGGTTGTTCCATCCGCTCGGCAGCGCGCCGAATTCAGGGAAGATCGCAAGCATTATGGATCGGAACAACGTGTCGCTCACCTGTGATTATGATGCCAGTGGCTTGCTTTCTTCGGTGAGTGATGTCTTCGGTCGTTCGCTCAGCGTCACGTGGGACGCTTCAGGCGGCGCGGCGCGGATTTCATCCGTATCGGATTCCGCCGGACGCACGGTGCATTTCACGGCTTATGCCTCG